>NZ_CP090003.1:2160000-2460000 GCF_021390195.1 Flagellimonas sp. CMM7
TTTGGATTAATATGGGTTGGGGAAGAAGGTTACCTGGCTTCTTTTTACCTAGAGTTTGTCCTATTGCCAATTCGGATTCTAGCGGTCTACATCACTATTTATTTTTTACTACCACACTTTTTACTCAAGAGAAAGTTCAAAGAATTTTTGATTGGATACGGAGCGACAATGTTATTGGGAGGAATAATGCAACGGGTTTTCATTCACATGTTTTATGAAGAACTGTTGTTGAATGATTCAAGCACTGGCCTTTTCAGTATTATGATGTTGGTAAGGGCAATCATTTTGATAAATACAACAGCCTTGTTGGTGCTTGGAATCAAATTGTTTCAACTTTGGTCCATTGAGCATGACAAAAACAGAAGTTTAGAAAGTGAAATCTTAGAAATAAGATCTAACCGCAAAACGCATCGAGTTCCCTTAAGAAATGTACTTTTTGTAGAAGGTTTAGGGAACTATGTTACCTATCATCTAGAAGATAAATCAAAAATCACAAGTTATGGTAGTATAAAGGGTACGCTCCAGCAGTTACCGGATAACTTTAGGCGTGTGCACAAATCCTATATCGTGAACAAGGAGTATATAAAATCCTATGACGCTATGAGCATTGATATTCAAGACAACTCTATTCCAAGAGGAAAAAGCATTTCAGATGAGGTGTTGCTAAATTGAAGCTAATCCAATTTTTCTGTCAATTTTCTGAAAACCTTTTTCGGATTCTTCTCTTGATATAGAATCTGATATACCGCATTGATGATTGGTGCTTTAGACTTCTTCTGAAGCTTTTCATTCAATAAAAAAGCACTTTTGGTGGCGTAATAACCTTCGGCCACCATATTCATTTCCATCATGGCACTTTTTACAGTGTAGCCTTTACCCACCATATTTCCAAACATACGGTTACGGCTAAAAGTGGAGTAGCCGGTTACCAGTAAATCCCCCAAATAAGCAGAATTATTAATGTTACGCTTCATCTTATACACACCATCTATAAAACGTTTCATTTCGCGAATGGCATTGCTCATCAATACACTTTGAAAATTATCACCATATCCTAACCCATGTGCAATACCAGCGGCAATGGCATAGATATTTTTCAGCATGGCGGCGTATTCCGTGCCAATAATATCATCCGAAATTTTTGTTCTTATGTAATGACTTTTCAATTCTTCCGCTACCAATTCTGCTTTTGATTCATCTGCACATGCTATAGTTAGATAAGACAAGCGCTCCAAAGCAACTTCTTCGGCATGGCAAGGACCAGTGACCACTCCAATGTTTTTAAATGGAATTTGGTACTGTTCATGAAAATGTTCGCCAACAATCAATCCGCTCTCGGGAACAATTCCCTTAATGGCAGAGAAAATAATTTTGTTGGTTAGCGGGGTAGTCAATTTTTCAAGCTCACTTTCCAAAAATGCAGATGGAATTGCAAAAATGAGAACATCGGAAGACTCGACAATGGTATTAATGGCATCGCTTAATTGAAGTTTTGAAACATCAAACTCAACGGAACTGAGATAGTTTGGATTGTTGCCCTCGTTTTTTAAGTGCCTAATGGCAGATTCACTGCGCATGAACCAAGCAACGTTGTCCAAGTTTTCAGAAAGCATCTTTACAATTGCTGTTCCCCAACTACCACCACCCAATACACCAAATCTAAGCTTGTTACTCATTAATAAAATTTAGAAGGCAAAGCTAAACAATCTAATATTTAGAACATTATATATTGATTATCAGTGTTTTGCGGTTTTTGGCATGGTGCTTGGTTTATAAGTATTGAACCATAAAACCAAAGATTATGAAGATTGGAAAACTACTATTCGGAATTTTATTTATAGGAATATTGGCCAGTTCTTGTTACACAGAAGTTGTATTTGAAGATGACTTTATCGAAGAATCTCCTTTTAATACCGCCTTGGTATTAGAATCGTTCGATTTGTGGTATGTAGATGTTAATGCAACAAGAGGTAATGGAGAAGTACCCTTTTTACAACGAGCGTTTACAATTTCTTTTGAAAGAGGAATTATCTACGCCAACAACAACATTGTAGGAATCGGTAAAACAGGGAATGGATTGGGCATTGATGTTGGATCCTATGGAACATTGAATGCAGTAGTAGAAATTGATCATGATGTCGATGGACTTTGGTTATTGGATGTTTTTGCGGTGAACGGTAGTACATTGGAACTATATGATTCCAATTCGGACACCTCCTATGTGTTAAGAGGATATCAGCGTTCTAATTTTGATTATGACCAGGTATTCTATGATAACATCAATTACTTTTTACAAGAGTACGAGGCTTGGGAAAAGACTTTCACCAGTGAGGTAGGAGCTATAAATGAGTTTGATGATGAAAACTATCTTCAATTTTTATCAGGAAACAATGGTGCGTTTTTTAGGTCCTCAATAGATGGTACGGGAACACCGGTTGTTAATTTAGCGTGGGATTATGAAGGGGATTATGAAGTGTTTGATGTGGCCAATGATGCTACACTAAAAACTTTAACACTGGATTATGACTTCTTGGGCAATGATTACTTTGAACTGTACGTTATTGATGATAGTACTATTGAATTGTATCACGTATCCAGTGGAACAGTGTATGAATTTACGGGAAGAGGGTACAAACAATATTTAAAGTCGAGCAGCAATGCTGGCAAAAAACGTTCAAAAGTTAAAAATTCCATAATGAACGTTACTCGACAAAGAAAAATGTAAGGAACAATAGTAGTGTTCGACTACGTATATAAGTTTTTTGGTTGGTTATTTAGTTAAAAATCGCCTCAAGCATCTTAAGCTTGGGGCGGTTTTTTTTAATAAAGGGCAGAATAACCAAAATCACTTCCCATTCATTTTTAAACTGTCCAAATACTGCCTTTTAAATTCTGAAGGATTTTCTCCACTAATTTTTTTAAACGTACGATTGAAATAAGAAAGACTCTCGAAACCGCATTCGTAACATGTTTCGCCAACATTTTTACCCATTAACAATAGTCGTTTGGCCTGACTAATTCTATACTGATTAAGAAAACTGGTAAAGGTGTTTCCGGTCGTCTTTTTAAAGTATCGGCAGAAAGCTTCTTTACCAAGATTACATAGTTGGGCAACTTCAAAAATCTCAATTTTCCGCTGATAATTGCGATCAACAAACTCATGAATCCCTCTCAACCGATTTTGTTCCTTTTTTCGATACCTATTTACAAAAGGATAATCATGAAGCAAAAAAAACTCTTTACTGTTGGCAAGTTCCTTCAATATTTGAATAGATTCCATGAATAAATCAAAAGCGGAAAGTTGATGTAATTCTTTTAGCCTTTTCCCAATATGTTTTTTTGTTTCGCCGGTAAACACAATGCCATGTTTCGACTTTTCAAATAAGGTGTCTATTAATGAAAGTTCAGGAATGTCTGCTAGCATATTTTCTTTAAATGAGGGTTTAATATGCAGCACATCTTTTATGTAATCGGTTTTAACACCATAATCAAAATTCAAGTGTGGGATGTTGGAGCCAATAAAGACAAGGTCACTATCTTCAAAGTTAGATATGCTGTCTCCAACATGTCTCGTTGCACTTGCACCTTCTATATAAACCAATTCATATTCCGGATGAAAATGCCAGTAAAAAAGATGGTTTAATCTGGGGAGGTGCAGAAGTCTGAACGGGCTTTTGGTATTTGGCGCTATGGTCTCTAATTGTATTTTCAATTTTCACTATTATGGCATGTAATATATCTTAAATTCTAATAAATATCAATATAATGCAAATTTATATCAATATTAAGGTGGAGAACCATTTGAAATGCACCTAGTTTTATTCCATAGAATTTCAGTAATTAAAAAAGTACCAAAATGGAGAAAGATGTAAAATTGGAAATGGCCAATAAGGCACATGAGGAGATTCCTGGCAATCCATCCACAGCAACCAGCAGTAGTCAAAAATTAAATGATAGGTCGAATGGAAAGGAACTTAGGGTACTTTCAGAAGAAGATTGGGAGTTTTGGATTCACAATGGGTACATCGTTATAAAAAATGCCGTTCCAATAGAACAGGCCAAAGCAACTGCAAACTTTTTGTGGGAGTTTGATGAAAAGGACCCAAATGATACCACTACTTGGTACGCTCCGCCAAGAGCAGAAATGAAAATGAAAGAACTTACAGGAACGGGAATGGTAGAAGTCTACAACCATCAAAATTTATGGAACAATAGACAGATGCCAAAAGTGTATGATGCTTTTGTAGATGTTTGGGGAACTGAAAAACTGTGGGTGACCATAGATAGGGCAAATCTGAATTTTCCTTTGCAGCCGGGTATAGATAAAAAAGGATTTATTCACTGGGATTATGACCCAGAAACTCGACCACAGAATGTTCAAGGTGTGCTGGCATTGGCAGACCAAACAGATGAAAATATGGGAGGATTTCAATGTATACCATGGCTCTATAGGAATTATGATACTTGGAAGTTGACACAACCTGAAGATAGAGATTATTTTCAACCCAATTTGGATGGACTGGAAGATAAAATTGTAAAAGTTAAAATGGAAGCTGGCGACTTATTGATTTTTAATAGTACCGAACCACACGGCATTAGGCCCAATAAATCTGGCAACAAAGTTCGTATTGCGCAATATATTTCTATGATGCCAGCAGAAGAGGATAATGAAGAACTGAGACAATGGCGAATTAACTCGTGGAAGAATAGAATTGCTCCTGAAGGATATGCGTTTCCAGGAGATCCAAGAAACTGGGAAAGAGATAAATACGAAACTGCAAAATTAAGCACACTCGGAGAGAAATTATTAGGCTTAAAGGACTGGTAAGATCACCAAATCCTTAAAAATAAAGCTTCTTGTGGCCTGTTAAGGTATTAATGGTATTTTTGCGGCCTTAAATCAGAAGATGAAAAAATACCTAAATCTTTTTGACTTTTCGCAGAAGGTTAATTATCGCACTGAAATATTATCGGGTCTGACCGTTGCATTGGCATTGGTTCCAGAGGCTATTGCCTTTGCACTGATTCCGGGGTTCTCACCATTAACCGGTTTATATGCAGCTTTCATACTTGCATTGGTGACCTCAATTTTAGGAGGGCGTCCAGGTATGATTTCAGGAGCTACTGGTGCAGTTGCGGTTATTTTTGTTGGGTTGATTTTGGAGCTCAAACGAACTTTTCCTGGAATAGATCCCACAACCATATTAAATTACGTTTTTGCCACGGTTATTATTGCCGGTGTAATTCAAATTTTGGCTGGACTGCTTCGCTTAGGAAAGTTTATTCGTCTTGTTCCCCATCCAGTAATGTTTGGGTTTGTAAATGGTTTGGCCATCATCATTTTTATGGCACAGTTCCCAAACTTTTATCAAAAAGGAACAGAAGAACTGTTATCAGGCGCTTCTTTATACACTATGTTGGGCTTAACGCTTTTGACCATGCTTATCATTTGGGGTTTTCCTAAACTGACGAAAGCAATCCCTTCATCCTTATTGGCCATTGTAGTGGTCTCCGCAATTGTTATCGGTTTTGGTATTGATACTCTGACTGTTGCAGATACCATGAAAGAAGGCACAAGTATTAAAGGAGGGTTCCCTCCCATATCCATCCCAAATATTCCTCTTACCTGGGATACTTTTCTGATTATTGTTCCCTATGCAGGTATTGTAGCTGGAGTAGGGCTGATTGAAAGTCTATTGACGCTTAATATTATTGATGAAATCACACAGACGCGTGGTAGTGGAAACAAAGAATGCGTAGCTCAAGGTACCGCCAATATTCTATCTGGATTCTTATCTGGTATGGGCGGTTGCGCAATGATAGGGCAGAGTTTAATAAACACATCATCAGGAGCAAGAGCAAGACTCTCTGGTATTACAGCAGCGGTTATGCTGTTGGTATTTATCATGTTTGGTAGTAGTTTAATTGAGCAATTACCAATGGCCGCTTTGGTAGGTTTAATGTTTATGGTTGCAATTGGAACTTTTGAATGGGCCAGTTTTAAAACCTTTAGAAAAATGCCAAATTCTGATGTCATTGTGATGGTTTTGGTAACCTTGATTACAGCCATTACCCATAACCTTGCCATTGCAGTTTTATTAGGTGTAATTATTTCGGCTTTGGCGTATTCTTGGGAAAATGCGAAACGCATACGGGCAAGAAAACATGTTGATGAAGACGGGGTAAAACACTATGAAATTTATGGCCCTCTTTTCTTTGGATCCACTACGTTATTTGCTGAGAAATTTGATGTACAGGATGACCCAGATGAAGTTATTATTGATTTTCAGGAAAGCCGTGTCGCCGATATGTCTGGCATTGAAGCATTGAACAAGATTACCGAGCGGTATGCAAAAGCAGGTAAAAAAGTACATTTAAGACATTTAAGCAAGGATTGTATCCGCTTATTGAAAAACGCTCAAGACATTATTGAGGTTAATGTCCTTGAAGATCCAACATATAAAGTTGTTGCCGACAAGATTTAATTTTGTTGATTTTGATGGGAGGATTTTCTAAAAAGCTCAATCTCTAACCTTACCGGTAAAAACGCTGATATTGGGATTGATAGGATTGCCAGAAGTCCTTCTCATCATCGTTATTTGGCCTGCATGGTAAATGCAATCCGACAACATTCCATTGATTAAGTTCCAATATGGGAATGGGGTTTGTTTTTCTCCACGCTGAAAGATGACTTTAAAATTTTCAAAATCAGCGGCATTTTTACCAGCCACGGCTTGGCTTGCTGAATGAAGATTTTTTAAAGTTCCAGCACGTAAATCTTCGTACGTAAGCGCGGAAAGATCCATAGGACGAACATTAGGTTTCGACTCTGGGGCATTCATGATCATTTCAGACATACCATAAATATGTTGAAGGGTTTGAAAAACAGTTCTACCTTCCTCAGTAGTTTTATAGTCCAAGTCTTTTTGTTCCAACCCTTCGGTTGCCCAATAATAACGAAAACCAAGGCCATCAATCATTCTGGCGACTACATTTCCGGAGCTGTAATCTTCTGGATACTCAGGAATTTCGTGATAAGGAAGTTCTTCTTGTTGTGCGTGCATATGTAACGTCAAGATAAGAATAGGAAGTAATATATATTTTTTCATAAACTAAAATTATTCAATACACCCGTTATAAAAAGTATTGAAAGGGTAAATTACTACATTAAAAAGTTTTTTTTGAAGAGCGATATCTTCATGAAGTATGGTTTTAGCAGCTTCTAAATCATCTGCTTTCAAAATTAGCATTCCGGTATCACTATAACGAGCTCCTAAGATAATTTGTTTTTCCTTTCGCAGTTTTGATAAAAACCCCGAATGTTCTTTAAAATAACTTTGTTCGTTCGGTTGCTTCTCCATGTCCCAACTTTCACCAACAGTATAAAGGGCAATAAAATGGGCCTCATCATGTTCGTCTTCTTGTGAAAATATAAGAAAAGGAATGCATGTAGCAATTAGGAATATCAATAAAGATTTTATTTTCATCATTGTCTTAGAAGAAAAGTAAAGATAACTATTATTGATTTCGTAGACTCCAAACTTCGTACAGAGGGTCACCCTTACTACTAAACCCAGAATGATGCCAATCCCCATCTTTCACTTTAAAATCAAATTGAAGACTTGCCCCCACACGAGAGTTATCCCTTGAGAAAAATTCAATGTTCTCCGTATACTTACCATCAATAGTAGTATAGGTGCCTCCACCCGTTGCCATAAATTGTTGGGTTTCGGTATTGTATGCTATCCACTGAAACCTTGTTCCTGAAAGGATTTTCATGGTTTTACGCGGTTGGTCCGTATTTCTGTTTTGAAATTCTCCATTACGTTTACGACCAGACATCAACCAAGCGCCTGCCAAATTACCGGGGCCACCTTCATCTATTCTATTCCAAACCGTATCCATCCCTTTTATTTGTAGTGCGTTTTCAGAAAGTTCAATCTCAAAAGAGACTTGAGAACCAACTCGACTAGGAGTTTTTGAATCAAATTCCACCGTTTCAGTAATGAGATTACCATTTAAAGACCAACCTCCACCATTGGTGCTTACAAAAGCACCGGTGTTGGCATTAAACCAAGTGGAAACTTGATGCCCCTCTGAAAAGACAACTACGTTTTTTAGCTGTTGACCATCCACGGTAGATTTTGTATTCTCCCAAGCACCCAATAACGTTTGTGCCTGTATGGATAAACAAAGAATACATGCCAATATGGTAAGAATGCATTTTTTCATATGTTGTGTTTTAATCGAAGTCTTCTGAGTAAACTTTTGCACCATCTAAGTTTTTTAAATATACATAATCAACAGCGCCTTTTCCCGTAAATGTTAATATAAGGCCCATAATCTGGCCTCTATCTCCTTCAAAAGGTTGATCTAAGGCGAGGGTGTTGTTTAAATAATATTTAAGCCGCTTATTGGAACTTACCAATCGTATCGTTTGCCATTCGGACAAATTAGTTCCCAAGGCGGTAAAATCATTCTCACTTCCAGACAAAATAGTATCTCCCACCTTTATATTTAGATTACTAACGCAACCTTTATCAGTTATGCCCAACCAAGAAGATGCCTTTTCGTCAATAATGCTCACTTCCATATATGGGCATACCAAACTTTGTACATCATCAAATCTAACCCTTGTTTCCAATACATATGCGTCAGATGGTAGACCAAAGAATTCCCTAATATTAAAATAAGATACGATAAGACCTTTTTTTGGATCTACGCTGGATTGCTCAAAAGTTTCGTCTTTTACTCGCATAATGCCGTTAGAAACCAACGTTGATTGATTTGGATAAAATGGAATGATATCCAAACGATTGGATTTGGCAGTGGCAAACCATCCATCCGTTTGAACATGTATTCGTGTTTTTTTAATCACTTCATCATTTGCCATTAAGCGCGCCCAATGAAAACCGGGATAGTAATATATCTCAGAGAAATTTTTCTTTGAAGGGTCTATAGGTTTTTTATGATTTGGATTCCATGAACGCTGGATAAAAAAACTGTCAGCTTCTATTCCTTGCAAATCATATGAAAAAATAACCGAATTGGGAACATTGTTGACCACAGTTTTACTGGCAGAGAACATGATGTTATCCGGTATTTTAAGAGGTTTGTCATCATTAGAGATAAATACAAACAGTACAATCGCCAATAGTGCAGATGAAGCCAAAAAAAACAAAAGTTTTTTTGAGAAGGATGAAGTTTCTTTTGAGGTGCTATTTCCTAGTTCAAAAACTTTGTTTTGCTCCTGTTGAAAAGAATTCCAATTGTCATAATCAATTAATGAAGCCAATGCGTTCAGAGTACTGAGATGTGGCATTTGGTTAAATTCATTTTTCCACAAACGCTTCATTGTGGAGAGGCTGATTCTTGTATTAGAACGTTCCTCCATTAACTCCATTAAATACTCCAAATCGCGTTGTCGGAGCTTTTTTCCCGAGGAGAATTGCTCCGGGAAATACCGCTGCTCAATTTTTTTGATGCAATGTTCAATTGAATTTCTTTCTATCGTCTGCATAGATAAATTTTTGAAGTGGACGAAAAATAAGCCATAAATAAACGGTTTTTGATTATTCAGTTAAGGCTAAGAAGGCTCAATATTGTATAAAAATAAACCTTTCAATTTTTAAGTTATGATATATGTAAATTCCGCTCAAGTTAAAACCTGCATTACTATTGCCTTATTGATTTTTGGTGAATTTCTGTATGCACAAAACATTCCACTAACACCAGAACAATGGAAAGTTGTGGACAATGAAAACAATCAGGAATTGGATTTACAAGTAACAGAATACAAGGGTATGTCGGCTATACATTTGGGAAGACATGAAATAGCAAAGCTAACAGGTATGACATACGAAAACTTTGTCTTGGAAATGGATGTTTCCGGAAAAGCAATGCCGGGCATCGGATTCAGGGCCAATAACTTATGGGATTATGAGTTTTTATATTTCCGGGTTTTTTCAGGAGGCAAGAATGATGCAGTTCAGTATATTCCTGTGTTCAATGGATCACATCCATGGCAATTGTACAATGAGCCTTTTCATGAAACAACAGCTGTATTTAAACCACAAGAATGGTTCCATATAAAAGTTGAAGTGTTTGGGGAAAATATGCGTGTCTTTGTTGGAGAAAAAGAACGGCCCAATATGCAAGTAGAACTTTTACAGAAAGAATGTGATAAGGGCAGTATTTTTTTGAAGACCAGTTTTGCCGAAGCTTATTTCAGTAACATAAAAATACAGGCGCTTGAAAAACTCTTTTCCATAAAAGAACCTAAGACACAGTATAAATACATTACAAAATGGGAAATTTCAGAACAACTGCAAGGTAGCATCCATTCTCAAAGACAATATTTTA
The DNA here is from genome assembly GCF_021390195.1 of Flagellimonas sp. CMM7. Taxonomy (NCBI): domain Bacteria; kingdom Pseudomonadati; phylum Bacteroidota; class Flavobacteriia; order Flavobacteriales; family Flavobacteriaceae; genus Flagellimonas; species Flagellimonas sp. CMM7. The sequence goes on from NZ_CP090003.1 coordinate 2,170,363, forward strand.
ATTGGATTAAAAGTGCCGAAAAAAACCATAAATGGCAAAACATTGAGGCTGATAAAACAGGGATGATCAATATGGCTCAATATTATGATCATCCAAAAGAATCTGCCTTTGCAAAAACAACAATTAATTCTGATGTTGCCAAAACAGTAACCCTGGCATATGATTATACCCAAGTATTGCTGATTTCTTTGAATGACAAGATTGTTTTTTATGGTCGCGAATTGGATATTGAAAATTTTATGCGTGTTACAGATAGGGAACAGACTTTGGAATTGTCATTGAATGAAGGAGAAAATAAATTGGTTTTTTGGATTCGTTCGGATGATGAATGGCAAAATCAGGTAGGAAACCCTCCATATTTGGGAAGGAAGCAGGCTATGAATTGGGGATTTACAGCAAGACTGCTAGAGGAGGAGTAGAAACTTAGATAAGATTATGTGACACATTGTTTTTTCTAACCGCAATGATTTCTGCTTAAAACTAAAAAGTGCCGTTACCCCATGATTATTGGAAGGGAACAGCACTTTTATGCAGTATTTTGGTTTTTTACAGTGTACGCAGATACTCTACCAAATCCCTAGCTTCTGCTTCATTTAGGTTTTGGTTGAGCATAATGGCATTGTTATACTCTTTCAATAAGGCTTTGGCAATAGGGTCTTCTCGTAACATTTCATCAGGATTCATGATCATGTTCATTACCCATTCTGGACTTCTTCGTTCAAAAACACCTTCCATTGCAGGGCCGATCATGCGTTGGTCTACCATGTGACAGGCTACGCAAATGGCATTGAACTTTGCTTCCCCGCGAGCAGCCATTTCTTTGTCAATATCATCAGAGAACTCAAGATTTTTAATGGGTCCAATTCCCTTATTATTCAAATCTACGGGCACACCTTCATCGGCTTGTATTTTTTTGTCTTCAGATTTAGTACGGCTTACTTCAAAACCATCCTTTTTTTCTTCTTTTTTTCCACCGCAGCTGGCTATAAAGGCACCCAATGCCAATAACAGGAGTATTTTTTTCATCTTATTAATTTCAGTTGTAGTTGCGGCTACTAAGATAGTTAATTAGGGTATAACATTTTTCTCATTTTTGTTAATCCCTGCCTTTGATTGCATATGAACATGAACATAACAGAAAAGGCTCTTAGCGCTAAACCAATTTCAATTTGATGTAAAAAACTCCAATGCCCTTTTTTCAGTATATGTGATATTGTTTTTACCCCAAAACCCCACATGGCCCCCGTATTTTGGAACCTCTAGAGAGAGGTTTGGGTTTTTTTCCGCTTCTGAGTAAGGATAGCATTCAGTACCTAAAAAAGAATCGTCCGCAGCATTGATAATCAAACTTGGAACCGTAATTTTTGATAAAACTTGCAGCGAACTGCATTTTCTGTAATAATCCAGAGCATCCTTAAAACCATGAGCTTTGCTGGTATAGATGTCATCAAAATCCATAAGTGTCTTAACGTCCTTTATATCGGCATCTGGAATAAGTTCAGGGAATAAACTTTGCTTCTGTTTAAGTTTGGCCAAAAGGTGTTTTTTAAACCGTTTGGCGTACAATATATTCTTCTTAGTCAGCAATTGTTTGCAAGAATTGTGCAAATTACAGGGAACAGAAACTGCTACAGTCGCTTTAATTTCCTTTGGAACCTGCTTTCTTTCACCTAAATATTTGAGCAATAGATTTCCGCCCAAACTGAAACCCTTAAGGTAGATTTCTGAATAATTTTTGGTGCTAAGAATATGGTTTAAAATTTCATTAAGATCTTCTGTTGCACCAGAATGATAGGATTTATATAAAATATTGGGTTCACCACTGCACCCTCGATAGTTGATTGCACAAGCATCAAACCCATTTTTGTTAAAGAGTTTAGCACTACCTGTAATATAAGGGCGTTGCGCATCACCTTCAAGTCCATGGAGTAGAACAACCAATTTTTGGGTAGGAATAGAAGATGCACTCCAATCCAAATCCAGAAAATCTCCATCCTCTAAAAAAAGTCTTTCCCTTTTTTGAACGACATTGGAAACTTTTCTAACAAGCCCTGCATAGATAGTTGCCAGATGCCCATTTCTAAAAAAGAATGGTGGACGATAGGCAGAATAAACGAGAGGCATTAATACAAAATATTATGCTGTGGTTTTATCTTTTCCGGTAGATTTTGCTCATCAAGCATATCTCTTAAATCAATTTCTATAGTTCTGCACAAAGCGGTCATTGGAACATCGTTAATACGACCTTCAAATGGGTCTTCACTATTGCTCCCTATTTTCTCCATGGTTGTAAACATCCATGAAATCAAAACCGAAAAGAAAATCATCAATACAATGTACCACCAGTTATGACCAACTTCCAGTTCCTGTAATTGGGTTTCAAACACATTTAACAAGCCAAAGGGGAGTAATAAAACAAAAATCCAAGTGAACAAGGTGCTGAAATATGCATATTGCCGGGGGAAGGGGGTGTTTTTTATTCTTTCACACTTTCCTTGTAGGTTATACATTTCTTCTAGATTATTATGAAAAACTTGCTTATCAAATTCTGTGATTTTCCCTTCTTTCAATAATCTTTTAAGGTGTAAACCTTGTTTTTTTATGAGGTGGGTGGCAACATTCTTTCTGTTTTCTATACCGTCCACCTCTTCGGGTGACAAAAACATGTCCATTCCACTGCAAACAGGATTTCGTTCACCATGTCTATCAAACAAACGTTCTACGGCTCTATTTTCTCTTATTGAAAAACTAGTAGGTTGGCGTAACTGAATCCGTAGGGCATTAATCCATGCGATATGCCTGTAAATCAATGCAATTTGTGCCTCTCTGTCATTTTCCACAAAGCTTAATACATTATTTGCCCAGGTACGAGAATAGTTGACAATACCACCCCAAATTTTTCGCCCCTCCCAAAAACGGTCATAACTCTGGCTATTTTTAAAACCTATATAAAAGGCCACTGCTATACCGATAACGGACAAAGGCTGAAAAGGAATGTCAATATGTTTCCAATTGAGCGAATCATAAAGAAAAAATATAATACCTGCATAGAGGGTAAAAAAAATGAGGTTTTTCCAAGCATACCTTAGAATGATACCCCAACTAATATTTCTTTTAATGTACATGGTAGTTGATTAAGTACTAAAAATACTTAAATCTTTCATATTTGTCCTTAGCTTAAAATTTGAAAGTAAAGTTTGTCGTATTTTTAAGATATGGGGCTACGTGTAAAAAAATGCGAACATCTTCAAGCTATTTCTGAAGTGAAAAAAGCAAATGGATACGAATGTGAAGAATGTATAAAAACGGGTGATGTATGGGTACATTTACGCACCTGTCAGGAATGTGGAACAACCTTGTGCTGTGATAGCTCACCTAATAAGCATGCAAGCAAACATGCCAGTTCACATAGCCATCCTGTGATTAGCTCTGCAGAACCCAACGAAAATTGGATGTGGTGTTACGTCCATGAATCAATCGCTAAATACTAAAAGATGAAAGATCCCCGTTTTCCAGAACTTACTCAAAGACAGATAACCATTTTAAAAACATATGGAGAGGTAGAAAATCACTCATCAGAGGAGAAAATATTTGCGCTTGGAGATTTACAATATGATTTTTTTGTTGTTTTAGATGGTGAGGTTTCTATTGAGGATCCCTATAATGATAATGCAGTTATTGTAGCACATAAAAAGAATGAATTTACTGGGGATAGTGGTATGCTTTCTAACCGTGGGGCTCAGTTTCATGCCATTACCAAAGGAGACACCACCAGTGTGCTCAGGATTGCTCCAAAAAAGCTGAAAGAAGCTATAGCAAGACATAGTGATATTAGTGATGTATTGTTAAATGCATTTTTGCTTCGCCAAGAAACCGTGCTGTCAGAATTCACAGGTGGAATAAAACTGGTGGGTTCCGGCAACTCAAAAGAAACATATGCTATCCGGGATTTTATGGATAAAAACCATATTTGGTATAATTTTTTAGATATTGATGTATCAGAATCCGCCCTCGAGCTTTTAGGGAATTTTAATCTTTCTAAAGAAGATTTGCCTTTTCTGATCAACAGTGATGCTAAAGTGTGTCCAAATCCCTCACTGGAGCAATTAGCACGTTACTCAGGGGTCTTGATGGATTTTGAGGATAAGGTCTTTGACCTTTTGGTCATAGGTGCTGGACCTGCCGGACTGGCAGGAAGTGTTTATGCTGCTTCAGAAGGATTAAGTGTGGTCACTATTGATAGTAAAGCACCAGGCGGACAGGCAGGCAAGAGTTCAAAAATTGAAAATTATTTAGGTTTTCCTACGGGAATTTCTGGGAGTGACTTGGCGAACAAAGCTTATGTACAAGCTCAAAAGTTTGGGTGCAATATTTCTATTCCACATAAGGCGGAAAAGATAGAGCATACCGGGAGTCATTTTATTCTTTATGCAACGAATGATAAAACCATAAAGACCAAAGCCATTATGGCGGCAACGGGTGCAAATTACCGTAGTTTACCAATTGATAATATTGAAAAATATGAAGGTAGTGGAGTATATTATTCTGCCACCGGAATGAACGCTTCAGCCTGTAAAAATGAATTGGTCGGGGTAGTTGGGGGGGGAAATTCAGCAGGTCAAGCGGCACTTTTTTTAGCAAATCATGCAAAGGAAGTACATGTTATATTACGGGGAGGTGATCTAGGTGCGAAAATGAGCGATTATTTGGTGCAACGAATAGAAGCTGCAGAAAACATATTTGTACATCTGCATACCCAGGTAACCGAGTTATATGGTCAATATCATCTAGAATCTCTGGTATTAGAAAATAAAACAGGAGAAAAAACACCAAAGAACATTACCAACCTTTTCACTTTTATTGGTGCCAGACCTTGTACAGAATGGTTACAAGGATTGGTTGCCACAGACGAAAAAGGATTTATATGCACTGGTCCTGGAATAAAACAAGAGGAACTGCACAAATGTTCTATTTATACCGGGAGAGAACCTCAATCTTTGGAAACCAGTATTCCCGGTTTTTTCGCCGTGGGCGATGTAAGAAAAGGCTCTGTAAAACGCGTTGCATCTGCAGTAGGAGAAGGGTCCATGTGCGTTAGCCAAGTGCATCAGTTTTTGGCTGATTTAAAGAATGTGGAAGCTATAGAAGCTTAATCATATTATTTTGGATAAGTTTCCAAAAGTTTCGCTTGTTCCTCGATAGCCGTTTTAAATTCAGATTTTAAAGTATTCACCAGCTCAGAAACAGGCATTACATTTTCAATTGTAGTTACCCCTTGTCCTGCAGACCAAATGGTTTTCCAAGCCTTGGCTTCGGTATCCAATTCTTTTCCAAAGTCAATTTTATGGTCCTTTTTAAGATCTTCTTGAGTAATTCCTGCAGCTTGAAGACTTGGTGCTAAAAAATTGGCGTGTACTCCAGAAATAGCTGCCGTATAAACCACATCACTTGCTCCGGCATCAATAATCATTTTTCGGTATTCTTCCGGCGCTTTGCTTTCTTCTGAGTTTATAAAACGCGTTCCCATATAAGCCAAGTCGGCTCCCATTTGCATGGCAGAGGCAATATCTTGCCCAGTACTAATGCAACCAGAAAGTAGTATGGTCTTCTTAAAGATTTTTTTCACTTCAGCAATCAAACTCATAGGGTTGATACTTCCAGCATGTCCTCCTGCTCCTGCAGCAACAAGGATAAGTCCATCAACACCAGCTTCTGAAGCTTTTTCAGCATGTCTTTTTTTAATGATATCATGAAAAACCAAACCTCCATAGCTATGAATGGCGTCTACTACTTGACTTACAGCTCCCAATGAGGTAATGACCAACGGGACTTTGTGTTTTACACAAAGCATGACATCAGCTTGTAATCTTGGATTTGTTGGATGAACTATGAGATTGACTCCAAAAGGGGCTGGTTTTTTACCAGTTTCTTCTTTAAACTCCTTTAGTTCTGATTTTATTTGGATGAGCCATTCTTCAAAACCTTCACTTGTACGTTGGTTAAGTGCGGGAAAAGTACCTACAATTCCATTTTTACAGCACTCTATAACTAGCTTGGGCCCAGAAATAAGAAACATGGGAGCTGCAACGGCAGGGAGAGAAAGGTCTTTGATGAATTCGGCTTTTTGGCTCATGGGTTTTGTGTTAAAGTATCTTTAAAAATAAGATTATTTATAGTGTCAGATTAGAATCAGTTTTCAAAACTATAGTAATTTTACAATTATTATGCATGCATAACAAATAACGGACTATGTTTTTTAAAGAATTTGAAATACGCTGGAGCGATTTGGATGCCAATCGCCACTTAGCTAATTCGGCTTATATCAATTTTATGAGCCATACACGGATGGCATATCTTGGAAAACTTGGGTTTAATCAAAAGTCCATGGCGCAACATAATATTGGTCCAGTGGTCTTTTATGAACACATGTACTACTTTAAGGAAGTCTTTCCTGGGAAACCGGTAAAAGTTTCACTTGGTTTTAAAGGGATGAGTGAGGATGGAATGTTCTTTGAATTTCAACATGATTTTTACGATGCCGATGGGAAAAATTTTGCCAGTTGCGAAATGATGGGTGCATGGATGGATTTAAAAGAACGCAGTTTAACCGCTTTACCTCAAGTATTTTTGGATGCTTTTGATAAAATGGAGAAAGTGGAAGATTTTAAAACCTTAACCAAAGCGGATACCCGAAAGTTTTTTAAGATTCCTAAGGATTTGGTTTAGGTTTTTTACTAGCCAGATAAACGCCTAATAGCACTAGAACTGTTGCCATTATTTTAACCAGGGTAAGTTGGTCTTTGCCCGAAAACAGCGCAAATAAAATTCCAAATAAGGGCTGGACATAGACAAAAGCCCCTACTGTTGATGCCTTTAATTCTGTAAGTGCAAATACATTAAAAAGGTAGGTCATAAATGTGGTGCCAATAACAACGAAGGCAATAGATCCATAGGCCCACAATGGAATAGTAGACCATTCTATCTCCATAAATTCGGGCAGAGTTATTGGGAAATTAATGATTACTGCAATGGTAAACAACCACTTCATCAATGTAAATGGATGGTATTTTTCAATTAACTTTTTTACCACGATAAGGTAAGCGCCATAAGATGTTGCATTTACTATAAAAAGAAAATTCCCCAGAGGAATATTGGGGGCATCTTGTCGTATTTCTGCTCCAAAAAGAATCAAAGCTATGGCTCCAATAAAACCTAAAAGTATACCGAGCCCCTTGTTCAAGGTTATTTTTTCACGCAGAAAAAAAGCGGATAAGATTACAACAATAATTGGGGTGATGGTTACCAAAACGGCGCTGTTTATAGGCGTTGACAGTTGTAGACCTTTAAAAAACGCCAGCATATTTATGACCATTCCCAAAATGGCGCAAACCAATATTCTGCCCCAGTCTTTTTTTTGAATTTTTTCTTTTGGTCCTAAAAAGGAAATGCCCCAAAATAGGATGGCAGCACCTACCACGCGCAGCATTATAAATCCAAAAGGCCCCACATAGTGGGGCATAACACCCTTAGCAATAGTATGGTTGATCCCATAAATGGTGGTGGCACCTATGGCCGCCAAAATTGCTAGTGTTCTTTTGCTCATGAATGAAGTGCCTCTTTTGCCTTTTGAACTATTTTTTTAGAATTCCCCACGAATATTTGCTGACCAACAATGGTTACCGGTCGTTTTAGGAATGTATAGTGTTCAAGAATCAGATTTTTATAATCATCCTCAGATAATTGTTGCTCATGCAATCCTCTTTGGCGGAACAACATGGCCCGTTTACTGAACAGGGATTCATAGCTTCCGGATATTGCTGCCATTTCTTCAACTTGTTCTGTTGTAATGGCTTCAGTTTTTATTTCTTGCAATACTACCCCATCGAGAGGTTGCAACTCTTTTAAAATGCGGATACATGTGGAGCAGCTTCCTAGGTGGTATATTTTTTTCATTTTAATTTTTTTTAGGTCATAGAGAGTTCAAAATTCGTTTATTTCACATTAAGAAAGCGCAAAATCCACGGCTTTTTGAGCATGTATTTTTGTAGTATCAAATGTTGGGGTGGCTACCTCACTGTCAGATATTAACATTGGTAGTTCTGTACATCCTAAAATTACACCTTCAGCACCTTGGGCTTCTAATTTTTTAATGATGCCCAAACAAACTTCTTTGGATTCTGGTTTAAAAACACCCTTAACAAGTTCATTGTAAATAATGGAGTGAAGCGTATCCATGTCCTCATTATTGGGAACCAAAATTTCCAGATCAAATTCTTCTCTAAGTATTTTGGTGTAAAAATCTTTCTCCATAGTAAACTTTGTACCCAATAAAGCTACTTTCTTTATTCCGGTTTTCACAATTGCCTCACCGGTTGCATTGGCAATATGTAAAAAAGGAACGCTGGTTGCACCAGTAATGGCATCACTTACTAAGTGAATAGTGTTTGTACATAGGATTACAAAATCTGATCCAGCTTTTTCCAATGTTTCCGCATGTTGAGCCATAAGGTTTCCGATGAGGTCCCAGTTATCGGAGAAGGAGTAACGTTCTATTTCATCAAAGTCGACTGATGAGAGCAAACTTTTAGCAGAGTGAGATCCACCTAATTTTTCCCGAACCATTTCATTTATATGTTGGTAATATATTTTAGAGGACTCCCAACTCATTCCTCCTATTAAGCCAATAGTTTTCATTACTTGTTTTTTAATGATTTTACTTTGTTTTAGACATCCCTTCGGCCCCCTCTATCACAAAGGAACTCAATAAAGCCAATACTTTATGTAAGAAAGTTGTGTTGGACTTTTTTGTTACGGTTACTTCGGTTAAACAGGTGCAATCCAAATAATTTTCCATAATTTTCACATTTAGATTTCGCTAAATATCGATTTGTTAGATAAAAAACTATAAATCTGTTTTAATAGCTTCAATATAAGCCTTGATTACTTGTTCATTTCTTCTGTAATATGTCCATTTTCCATGTCTGGTAGGAATGACCAAATCTACATTTTGCATAGAGTTCAAATAAGTTGAAATTGTTGACTGCGATAGACCAGTTTTATCTTGTATATATCCTACGCAGACCCCATCGTCAAAATGGTCAATGTCTTGATGTGGGGGGAAATTTAATTCAGGTTTTTTTAGCCACTTCAGAATATTAACCCTAGTTTTATTTGATAAAATTTTACTTATTTCAACAATATCCATACCGCAAAGATAATATAAATATTTACATATCTAAATAAATAGATATGTTTATTTTTCATCTTACCTTCCCAAAAGTATATCGGATAGAAAATTGAAGTTTTATATAATCGATTATATTTGTGCTAGCAGCAGGCCCCCAAAGTCTTTATCAATATGAAAAAAAACTGCCTACGCTGCTTGATATTTTTGACCTTGTTCATGATTTCCCTGGAACAAGCCTACTCACAAAGAAGTGATTTTTTCTTCGACATAGTTCCAAGCTATAAGACAAATGGATACGGTATAAACGGCAATATCAATTATTTCCACAGTACCACGGATTTTTTTAGGGCATCGTTCGTGTTCGCCTCTTCAATAGAACAGCCCGTTGCAGGCCTTGAGTTTCCATATGATGATTACATGTTGAGCCTTGGATACTTTACAACCTTAGTTACCTCGCCAAAAAAAGGATTTTTTATGTTTTTTGGCGGAGGTCCCTCCTTGGGCTATAAATACATTAATCGCGGTGAAACTGATTTCCCATTTGATGCCGTGGATGCCGAGAGTTCTTTCATGTATGGAGGTTTTGCTACTTTTGAACTGGATTTTTTCCTATCGGATACCTTTTCGATAATTCTTCCAATTACCGGATTCTATCATTTTAACAGTGACCTTAACAATACCACGCTTTTATTGGGAGCAGGGCTGCGTTATTATTTGGATTAACTTTTTTACTTCACTTGTTTTAGCTACAGAATCTGGGAAAAATAAAACAGACTAGGATTTTACCTTATTTTTTAAATATTTATTTACCTCCTTAAAAGGCAAGGTTAAAAGAATGGGGCCGTCCGCATAAGAAGCAACCTCATATTGGTTATAGGTCAACTGAATACCATCTTTGGTATATCCAATGTTTTCTGCCAAATGAAAGATATCGCGTTCAAACATAAATCCGGTTATGTTAATGTTCTCATTTTGCGGGATATCTTCCTGAATCCTAAATTTGGTCTCGGCAAATTTTTGAAAACCTTCCATATCTTCAAAAAGCTCCCAATTTTCAAGCTCTACTCCTTTTCTTTTATTAAAATTCAAGAAAGTTGTAGAACCATACCCATGTGCACCACCTGTAAATGTATATGCATTAAAGATCAATGTGAGAATATTGGCATCTTCATAAACAACCTCACTATTTACTTCAGCTTCCCAACCTACGGTCTCATCAGGGAATTTGGTTTTTAGTTCTTTAAAACTATTGTTGAAAGAGGCGATGGCATCATCCACTTTATCAATTTCCAGCTCTTCATCAAAAGAGAGCAAAGCAATAAGTTCTTCTTCTAGAGCATTATTTATGGCACGAGCTACGGCTGTTTCATCCAATGCTCTTGGTATATTGATTTCAATTTTTGGGCATTCATTGCAAGTACCCCCAGTTAGTTGAAGAGGTTCAAAAGTAAGTTTGCCTTCATTTTCACAACCAATGGTGAGCAGTAAGACAAGGAGTAGGCAAAGTGGGTTTTTCATAAAGCGAGGTTTTAGGGTCATCAAAAATAACACATCATTGATTACTCCAAAAGATAACGATACATTTGTATGCAGATTAAGACAAAATGAGCAAAAAAGACTTAAAATTCAACAGTAAAACAATTCACGGGGGGCAGCAACCAGATAAAGCGTATGGTGCCGTAATGCCTCCAATTTATCAAACTTCTACCTATGCCCAGACCACACCTGGAGGGCATCAAGGGTTTGAATATTCACGAAGTGCCAATCCTACAAGGACCGCTTTGGAAAATGCTTTGGCAAGTATTGAGAACGGTACTTATGGGCTTGCATTTGCAAGTGGACTTTCCGCTATTGATGCGGTAATAAAGTTATTGAATCCCGGCGATGAAGTGGTTTCTACCAATGATTTGTATGGGGGGAGTTACAGGTTGTTCAAACAAATTTTTGAAAAGTATGGTATCAAATTCCATTTTATTGGAATGCAAAGCATTGAAACCATTGAGCAGCATGTAAATGACAATACAAAACTGATTTGGGTAGAGACACCAACCAATCCAATGATGAATGTGATAGATGTTCAAGCGATATCTAGCTTGGCGAAGAAACACAATTTATTGTTGGCCGTGGACAATACATTTGCTACACCTTACTTACAACGCCCATTGGATTTAGGAGCAGATATTGTAATGCACTCTGCAACCAAGTATTTGGGTGGACATAGTGATGTTGTAGTTGGAGCTTTGATTGTAAAAGATAAGGAGCTTGCGGACAAACTTTATTTTATTCAGAATGCTAGTGGTGCTGTTTGTGGACCAATGGATAGTTTTTTAACGCTTAGAGGAATAAAGACACTTCACGTTCGTATGCAAAGACATTGTGAAAATGGAAAGGCGATTGCTGAATATTTGGCAAAACATCCAAAAATTGAAAAAGTATACTGGCCAGGGTTTGAAACACACCCCAATCATGATGTAGCCAAAAGCCAGATGGATGACTTTGGAGGAATGATTTCTTTTGTTCCAACGGGAAGCAATTATGATGAAGCTATCAAAATTGTTGAAAAATTAGAAATTTTCACCCTTGCCGAATCTTTAGGGGGTGTGGAAAGTTTGGCAGGACATCCTGCTAGTATGACTCATGCGAGTATTCCAAAGGAAGAACGCGAAAAGAGTGGCGTTGTGGATTCTTTAATTAGGTTAAGTGTTGGGATTGAGGATGCCGATGATTTAATAGCCGACCTAGAACAAGCCATAGGATAGCTATTTTTGCAAAATTTTTAAAAAAAGCCTATTTGAATTATGTAAATAGTATAATTTTGCCGTCAAATTCCTAATTCATTAAAAACAACGTTAGTAATCCGTTTTATGGAAGCAAAAATTAAAGCATTTATGGATGAGGTGAAGACCAGAAATGGTCACGAACCAGAATTCATCCAAGCGGTACAGGAGGTAGCAGAGACTGTTATCCCGTATATTGTAAAGCATGATATCTATCATGGAAAAAATATCCTTTTAAGAATGGTAGAGCCAGAGCGATTGATTTCTTTTCGTGTGGCTTGGGTAGATGATGATGGGGAGATTCATGTAAACCGTGGATATCGAGTTCAGATGAATTCGGCCATAGGACCTTACAAAGGAGGACTTAGGTTTCACAAAACAGTAAATGCCAGTGTTCTAAAGTTCTTGGCGTTTGAACAAGTTTTTAAAAATAGTTTAACAACCTTGCCTATGGGTGGAGGTAAAGGAGGTTCAGATTTTGACCCTAAAGGCAAGTCTGATGATGAGGTAATGCGTTTTTGCCATGCCTTTATGCTAGAGTTGAACAGACATATTGGTCCAAATACGGATGTTCCAGCTGGGGACATTGGTGTTGGTGCCCGTGAGATAGGATTCCTTTTTGGAATGTACAAGAAAATACGAAACGAGTTTACCGGAGTATTGACCGGAAAGGGTCGTTCTTGGGGAGGATCATTGATTCGTCCCGAAGCTACAGGATACGGAACCGTGTATTTTGCTGATAGCATGTTAAAAATAAAGGGAGATTCCTTTAAAGGCAAAAATGTTGTGATTTCCGGTTCTGGAAATGTGGCGCAATATGCTGCAGAAAAAGTCTTGCAATTAGGTGGAAAGGTATTGACGTTATCAGATTCTGGAGGCTATATATACGACAAAGATGGTATAGATGCCGACAAACTTGCTTTTGTAATGGATTTGAAAAACAACCGAAGAGGAAGAATTTCGGAATATGCTGATAAATATTCGTCTGCTGAATTCCATAAAGGAAAAACACCTTGGGAAGTTTCATGTGATGTGGCATTACCTTGTGCAACACAAAACGAGTTAACTGGGGATGATGCTGCCGTTTTAATAAAAAATGGCTGTATTGCGGTTGCAGAAGGAGCCAACATGCCTTCTACACCAGAAGCTATTCATGCTTTCCATGAAGCAAAAATATTATTTGCGCCAGGTAAAGCTTCCAATGCTGGTGGTGTTGCCACTTCTGGTTTAGAGATGTCTCAAAACTCACTTCGTATTAGTTGGACACGTGAAGAAGTAGATGACAGACTAAAAGGGATTATGGAAGATATTCATGATTCTTGTATTGAATACGGAAAAGAAGCTGATGGATATTGCAACTATGTGAAAGGAGCCAATATTGCTGGTTTTGTAAAAGTAGCCGATGCTATGTTAGCTCAGGGAGTTATTTAAATAACTAACTCAGAATTAGAATATAAGTGGGCGGTTGAATTACAATCGCCCACTTTTTTATTTTCAGCCGAAAACAAACAATTAGAATTTATTATTAACCAACAAAAATGCAAGTAAACACCAAGGCAATAATTCTTTCGTCCTTAAAATATGGAGATACTAGCCTTATTGTTAAAGCATTTACAGAATCTGATGGGTTAAAATCGTACTTGTTAAAAGGTGTTTTAACTTCCAAGAGAGGGAAATTAAAAGCGGCATATTTTCTTCCTTTAATGCAATTGGAGCTTGTGGCCACTCACAGAAACAAGGGGAGTTTAGAGAGTATTAGAGAGGTAAAGGTGAGCGTTGCCTACAAGAGTTTGCATACAGATATTGTAAAAAATAGTATGGTACTTTTTTTGGCTGAAATGTTGAGCAATAGTATTCAGGAACAAGAGCAGGACAAAGGGCTCTTCAACTATTTGGAATATGCTTTATATTGGTTGGACGCGCATGACTCCATTTCCAATTTTCACCTCTTGTTTTTGCTTAATCTCACAAAGTATTTGGGGTTTTACCCAGACACCTCATTTCAAAATGGATCTTATTTCGATTTAGTGGAAGGAAGTTTTTGCACAACTCCTAGTCTTAACCCACACATACAAGGTGAAAATTTAACGAGCTTCAAACGTGTCTTGGGCATAAATTTTGATGCACTTCAGGCAATACAAATAAACAAACCCCAAAGGCAAGAACTTTTAAAAATGGTTATTCTGTATTTTGAATTACATTTGCAGGGATTCAGAAAGCCCAAGTCCTTAGCGGTTTTAAATGCAGTTTTCGAGTAATATGCGTAGCACAGGTTTCGCCCTCCTTTTTTTGTTTATCTCCTTCACTGTTTTCAGCCAAGAGATTACGGTTTTGGATGCAGATACTGGAAATGCTGTTGCCAATATTGCAATTTACAACAGGGATAAATCCAAAACTGCGGTCTCAGACTTTAATGGGAAAAGCGATTTAAGCGTTTTCTCAAGGAACGAGCGAATTACCTTCAGACACATCAGTTATGAAGTTTTCAATACCACCAAAGCTCAAATAGGCAAAAAAGGAAATCGAGTTTACCTTACTTTAAAACTAGAAGAATTACAAGAAGTGGTGATGTCCGTTTCCAAATGGGAACAACAAAAAAAAGATATTCCACAAAAGATCGAATCCATTGATGCCCGTACCATTTCATTTACCAACCCGCAGACTTCGGCAGATTTATTACAGAATAGTGGAAAGGTCTTTGTGCAGAAAAGTCAATTAGGGGGAGGTAGTCCTATGATTAGGGGTTTTGCAACCAATAGGCTATTGTTGTCCGTAGATGGTGTACGTATGAACAATGCCATTTTTAGAGGAGGGAACATTCAAAATGTAATTTCTATAGACCCTTTCACCATTAAAAATACCGAGGTCATTTTTGGACCAGGTTCTGTTATTTATGGTAGTGATGCCATTGGAGGCGTAATGAATTTTTTCACACAGAAACCGAGATTTTCTTTTACAGATAGCCTCACTTTTTCTGGAAACGTAAATTATAGGTTTGCTTCTACAAATAATGAAAATACTACACATATAGATTTTAATCTGGGACAACAGAAATGGGCATCCTATACCAGTTTTACGTATAATAAGTTTGACGATTTGGTGATGGGTGAGCACGGTCCTGATGAATATTTGAGGAACAATTTTGTTATACGTGAAAATGGGACTGATGTTTTAGTGGAGAATAACGATCCAAGAAAACAAGTCACATCAGGTTACGATCAAGTCAATTTTCTTCAGAAGTTTACCTACAAACCCAACAATACTTGGAACTATGATTTAGGGCTTTACTATTCGGAAACTTCAGATTTTTCAAGATATGATAGATTGATCAGGCCCAATAGCACGGGGGATGGACTTCGTTCTGCGGAATGGTTATATGGCCCGCAAAAATGGTTCATGGGAAATTTTCAATTGACCAAAAAAGGAAAGAACAAGTT
Organism: Flagellimonas sp. CMM7; assembly: GCF_021390195.1. Lineage (NCBI taxonomy): Bacteria > Pseudomonadati > Bacteroidota > Flavobacteriia > Flavobacteriales > Flavobacteriaceae > Flagellimonas > Flagellimonas sp. CMM7. The sequence goes on from NZ_CP090003.1 coordinate 2,185,764, forward strand.
TTATGATGGCGTTAAACTAACCACCGCCTATCAATTTTTCGAAGAAAGCAGAATCAATAGGGATTTTCAAGAAGTTGATCGCTTCACCACAAAAGAGAAAGTAGATGCCCTATCAATTAATCTTGATTTTGAGAATAAAAAAATAGGAGATTTACGATTGTACTATGGTGCGGAGTATATTTTTAATAAAGTAAATTCAGAAGGGAGCCAAGAAAATATTGAAACCAATGTGGTTTCTAGAGGAGCATCTAGATACCCTGATGGTGCCACCTGGCAAACATTTGCAGGGTACATTAATGGCGAATACAAATTAAAACCAAATTTCACACTACTATCCGGAGCACGTTATAGCCAGGTCTGGGTAGATGCACAATTTGACACAACGTTTTTTCCTTTCCCTTTTGATGAAGCTGACTTAATAACAGGTGCCTTTACTGGGAGTGTTGGATTTAGTTGGTTCCCAAAAGCAGATTTACAGATTACTTTAAATGGCTCTACCGGGTTTAGAGCTCCCAATATTGATGATATTGGAAAAGTGTTTGATTCTGAACCAGGATCGGTGGTTGTGCCAAATCCAGATTTAGAGCCAGAGTACGCATATAATGCGGAAATGGGAGTTCGTAAGAACTTTAAGGATAAATTGGTTTTAAAAGGTGCCGCATTTTACAGCTACTTGGTGGATGCTTTGGTAAGAAGGGATTTTGATTTTAATGGAGAAACGGAAATTTTATACAACGGAGAATTAAGCAGCGTACAGGCTATTCAAAATGCAGCAAAAGCGTATGTATATGGTTTTGAATTTGGGCTTGAAGCCTTTTTAAACGAGAATTGGTCACTTACATCAAATTTAACCCTTACTGAGGGTATAGAAGAAGATGATGGCGGAACGGATTCACCTGCTAGGCACGTTGCCCCTACTTTTGGTGATTTTCATTTGGTTTGGCAAAATCAAAAAATAAAAGCAGATATGTTCCTTAATTATAATGGGGAAATCAGCTATGACGATTTGGCTTTATCGGAAAGAAGTAAAGAATTTATATACGCTATTGATGAAAACGGAAACCCTTTTTCACCTTCTTGGTATACCTTGAACTTTAGGTCACAATATCAAATTTCCAATGCTTTGAAAACAACGGTGAGTCTGGAAAATATAACCAACCAACGCTACAGGACCTATTCTTCTGGTATTGTTGCTCCTGGAGCTAACCTTATTCTAGGTTTGGGGTATACTTTTTAAAACAAAAAAAGGGCTTGGAATTTTCCAAGCCCTTTTCTAATAAATTACAAGGATATTAATGATCTAATTTTTCCTTTGCATCATCTGCTACTTTTTTAAGGTCGTCCGCAGTTTCTTTGGCAGCATCTTTTACGTCTTCTCCCATTTCCTTGGCTTTGTCCATGGTTTCTTCACCTGCTTTTTTAATGCTGTCCAAGGCTTGTTCGCCAGACTCTTTCATTTCTTCGCCAGCATCTTTTACGGCATCCACGGCGTCATTAGCAGCATCTTTTAAGTCGTCACCTGCTTCTTCAAGAGAATCGGCGGCCTTTTCTGTGGCTTCTTTAGCCTTGTCTGCAGCTTCTTTACATGACATCATTGTTGACATCGATAAAGACAGTGCAACGATTGCAATCAATACTTTTTTCATTATAATTAAGGTTTAGTGTTAATCCGGTTAAGATATGGATTTTAGTATAAATGAAGAATTGTAGGATATCATATTTAGGGTAAGCACATTAAGTATATTTAAATACCTCATTTGGAAGGTTATAATTCCATCTAAATTTTTAATTTTGCAAACTTGGAATTATAGAAGAAGGAGCAATAAATATGAAGTTTGCGGAGTATAAAGGATTGGATTTACCTAAAGTGTCAGAAGAAGTTTTGGCTTTTTGGAAAGACAACCAAATTTTTGAAAAAAGTATTTCCACTAGAGAAGGGAAAGAAAGCTATGTGTTTTATGAGGGGCCTCCTTCAGCAAACGGAATGCCTGGAATTCACCATGTAATGGCGCGCACCATTAAAGATATCTTTCCAAGGTATAAAACCATGAAGGGATATCAGGTAAAGCGAAAAGCAGGATGGGATACCCACGGGTTGCCTATTGAGATTGGTGTGGAGAAAGAACTTGGTATTACCAAAGAGGATATTGGCAAAAAGATTTCAGTTGAAGAATATAATGCAGCCTGTAAAAAAGCGGTCATGCGGTACACGGACGTGTGGAACGAAATGACCGAAAAAATTGGGTATTGGGTAGATATGGATGATCCATATATCACCTACAAATCAAAATACATGGAATCTGTTTGGTGGTTGCTAAAACAGATTTATGATAAGGGCCTTATCTATAAAGGATATACCATTCAGCCCTATTCGCCAAAAGCAGGAACGGGATTAAGTTCCCATGAGTTGAATCAACCTGGAACTTATCAGGATGTTACGGACACTACGGTTACAGCTCAATTTAAAGCGGTTGAGAACACGGTGCCCGAGTTCTTAAAAAAGTTTGATCATTTACATTTACTGGCTTGGACCACAACGCCTTGGACACTTCCAAGTAATACAGCACTAACGGTTGGTGCTAAAATTGATTATGTTGTAGTGGCTACTTACAATCAATATACGTTTCAACCCACCCATGTTATCCTTGCTAAAAATTTAGTTGGGAAACAATTTGGAGGTAAGTTTGAAGAAACGGATGATGTTTCGGTGCTTTCCAGTTTTTCTAAAGAAGATAAAAAGATCCCCTTCTTAATTGCCACAGAATGCAAAGGAGAAGATTTACTTGGAATACAATATGAACAATTGCTGCCGTATGCCTTGCCCTATCAAAATCCTGAGAATGCATTTCGAGTTATTTCGGGGGATTTCGTAACGACCGAAGATGGTACGGGAATAGTACACACAGCGCCCACCTTTGGTGCGGATGATGCCTTGGTTGCAAAACAAGCAAAACCAGAAGTGCCGCCTATGTTGGTCTTGGACGAAAATAACAACCCAGTACCATTGGTGGATTTACAGGGAAGGTTTAGACCGGAACTTAAGGAGTTTGCGGGCAAGTATGTGAAGAATGAATATTATGCAGATGATGAAGTTCCAGAGAAGTCTATTGATGTTGAAATTGCCATCAAACTAAAAGAAGAGAACAAGGCATTTAAGGTTGAGAAATACGTTCACAGTTATCCAAATTGTTGGCGTACGGACAAGCCGATTTTATATTACCCACTGGATTCTTGGTTCATTAAGGTTACAGATGTTAAGGATCGTATGTTTGAGCTTAACCAGACCATTAACTGGAAACCCAAAGCCACAGGAGAGGGCCGTTTTGGAAATTGGTTGGCAAACGCTAACGATTGGAACCTTTCCCGTTCCCGTTATTGGGGTATACCTTTACCTATTTGGCGCACTGAAAATGGCAAGGAACAAATAATGATTGGGTCCGTAGCGGAGCTAAAAGCCGAAATGACAAAAGCTGTTGAAGCAGGAGTGCTCAAAAAAGACGTTTTTCAGGATTTTGTAGTAGGCGATATGAGTGAGTCCAACTACGACAAAATCGATTTACATAAAAATATTGTAGATCAGATTACTTTGGTATCCCCATCGGGAAAACCCATGAAAAGGGAATCTGATTTAATTGATGTTTGGTTTGATAGTGGCTCTATGCCCTATGCACAATGGCACTACCCATTTGAAAATATGAACTTAATTGATGATGGTGTAGCTTTTCCTGCAAATTTCATTGCGGAAGGGGTAGACCAGACCAGAGGCTGGTTCTATACCCTGCATGCCATTGCCACCATGGTTTTTGATACGGTATCGTATAAAAATGTAGTTTCAAACGGTTTGGTGTTGGATAAGGATGGAAAGAAAATGTCCAAACGTTTGGGGAATGCTGTTGATCCATTTCAAGTGCTTCCAGAGCATGGAGCAGATGCCACACGATGGTACATGATTTCTAACGCTAACCCGTGGGATAATTTAAAGTTTGATTTGGATGGTATTGTTGAAGTGAAACGAAAGTTCTTTGGAACACTCTACAACACCTATTCTTTCTTTGGTTTATATGCCAATATTGACGAATTTGATTATTCAGAAGCAGACACTGCTTTAAATGAGCGGCCAGAAATAGACCAATGGATTTTATCTGAACTGCATTCGCTAATTCAAAAAGTGGATGAAGCTTATGATGATTATGAGGCTACGAAAGCAGCACGAATGATTTCGGACTACGTTCAAGAAAACTTGAGCAATTGGTATGTAAGATTGAGCAGAAGACGGTTTTGGAAGGGAGATTATCAACAAGATAAAATCTCGGCATACCAGACACTGTATACATGTTTGTCCACAGTCGCTAAACTATCGGCTCCTATAGCACCCTTCTTTATGGATCGGTTGTATATAGATTTAAATGCCACGACCAAAAAAGATAACTTTGAGAGTGTTCATTTAGCAGAGTTTCCTATTTCTGATGAGCATATGATCAACAAGAAATTGGAACGCAAAATGCAGTTGGCGCAAAAAGTTTCTTCCATGGTATTATCAATCCGTCAAAAGGAAAAAATTAAAGTACGTCAACCACTTCAAAAAATAATGATTCCTATTTTGGATGATGAACAGAAAGCAGATATTGAGGCGGTTTCAGATTTAATAAAATCCGAAGTAAACGTAAAAGAAATAGAATTGCTCGATGATGCCTCTGGAATTTTAGTAAAACAAATCAAGCCTAATTTTAAGGTTTTAGGCCCAAGATTTGGGAAGGATATGAAGGCTATTGCTGCTGCTGTAAATCAGTTGGGTCAAGAGGATATCCAAAAAATTGAGCGAGAAGGCGAATTAATGCTTGCTTTGGAAAATAAAAGTATTATTTTACAGTTAACTGATGTGGACATCAGCTCACAAGATATTGAGGGCTGGTTGGTGGCAAGCTCCGGTTCTTTAACGGTTGCTCTGGATGTGACCATAGATGAGCACTTAAGAAAAGAGGGCATTGCGCGGGAGTTGGTCAATCGGATTCAAAATCTTAGAAAAGAATCTGGATTTGAGGTGACCGATAGAATTGACATTAAAATTTTGAAAGACGGTTTTGTAGAAAATGCGGTTTCCAGTAATGAAGATTACATTAAAACAGAAACCTTGACCGCAGAACTGAATTTTGAAGAAAAATTAGATGAAGGTATAGCTATTGCCTTTGATGAAGTAAATACAAAATTGTTTATCCAAAAACATTAGAACATGGCACAAGATTTAAAAGTAAGATACTCGGATAAGGATCTAAATGAATTTAGAACGTTAATTGAAGAAAAAATAGATAAAGCAAATAAGCACTTGGAGTTGCTTAAGAGCTCATATATGAACGATGGCAATAATGGCACGGATGATACCTCTCCAACATTCAAAGCTTTTGAGGAGGGTTCCGCTACCATGAGCAAAGAGGCCAATACACAATTGGCTATTCGCCAAGAAAAGTTCATCAGAGATTTGAAGAATGCTTTATTAAGAATAGAGAACAAAACTTATGGGATTTGCCGTGTAACAGGAAAACTCATCAATAAGGAACGACTAAAGTTGGTTCCGCATGCTACACTAAGCATAGAAGCTAAAAACATGCAGAAATAGTAAAAACGCCGTAAGGCGTTTTTTGTTTATGAGGACCATGTTCTTTGTTTTGGGCTTTCTTTTCTTATTGAATCTACATGGCCAAAAATTGGTAAAGAAGGCTTTTGTAAATTCCAGAACAACGTCTATACAAATAAATTCCCAATACTGTTATCAAGTTGGCCTTGGTACGGCAAAGACAAATGACGTTAGTGTAGAGGCTGAAATTGAAGGAGAATATTCAAAAGATTTATTAATTACGATCGAGGAAAAGGGAACAACTGTTTTGATAAGTACCGGATTTCAACCAAATTTTATAAACCCCAACGACAAACTTAGTGCTCACAAGGTTATTTCCATTAGACTCAACATAACCCTTCCAGAATATAAAAAGGTTTTTGTTTACGGAACAAATAGTAATGTACTGGTAGAAGGCAAGTATAAAAATTTACAAGTGAAATTGTCCGATGGAAGATGTATTCTTGATAATGCAATAGAAAGGATTGAAGTAACCACTCAAAAAGGTGATATTTTACTTATGACGGAGAAGGGAAATGTAATTGCGGAAAGTGTTTATGGAAAAATTGAAAAAGAGACTATTCCAAAGGGCCAGAATCAATACATTTTGAAGACCGTTGAAGGGAACATTGATCTAAGGAAAACGAAATAATATCCATACTTTTGCGCAATCTGTTTTAAAGAAATGAATTTAAAGAAGTCCCTCATAATCATCATATTAATACTGGTTGTTGACCAGATAAGCAAAATCTACGTTAAAACTAATTTTGTCCTAGGAGAATCCTCCGCAGTGTTCGACTGGTTCAAGATACTATTTATAGAAAATGAGGGGGCAGCTTGGGGTACCAAGCTCAGTGACCTTCTTCCAATCTCGGAATCAGCAGGAAAGTTGGTCTTGACCATTTTTAGACTTTTCGCCATATTTGGTATTGGTTATTGGCTGTGGGACATTATAAAAAAGGAATCCCCGAAAACCTTGATTTTGGCGGTTTCCCTAATTTTTGCTGGAGCTTTGGGTAATATTATAGATTCGGTTTTTTATGGGATAATTTTTGACAATAGTAGCAATCAAGTGGCTACTTTGTTTTCTAGTGAGCCCTATGGAAATCTTTTTTACGGTAAGGTTGTGGACATGTTATACTTTCCATTAATAGATACCACTTGGCCCGAATGGGTGCCCTCCGTTGGGGGTAAAAGTTTTCGGTTTTTTGAACCTGTTTTTAATATAGCAGATACGGCTATAAGCACTGGTGTTGGTATATTGATTGTATTCAATAAAAAAGCTTTTCCAAAACAGGAGAAACAGGTAGAAAATTAAAATTTATAAACCTTTTTTGGAGTAACACAGTAATTCAGTTTAACATCATTTTCATGGATATCACTAATGCCGTCTTCAGCTTCAAAAAGTGATAATCCAATTTTTATGGTTTCTGGTCTACACCTATGTAAAAAGGTATCATAATAACCTTTGCCATAACCAACGCGGTTTCCTGTCGCATCAAAAGCTAGCAGTGGCACAAAAACTACATCTATTTGGTTTTCTGGGATTTTAACTCCATCTATAGGTTCAGGAATATGCCATTTATTTTTCTTGAGAACAGTGCTATCTGTTAATAGGTAGTTTTCCATTGAATTTCCAGAACTAACTTTAGGGATAACTACATTCTTATCCTTTCCTTGAAGAAGAGTAATCATGGGGAGGGTATCAATCTCTTTGTTTTTCTCGATACTTAGAAAAATATGGAAATAAAAAAAATCCCAAATAGGGATTTGAAGTACATGATTTGCCAAGAGTATGCTATAATCTGAGATAATAGAGGAATTCATTTCCTCTCTCAAATTCTTATATTTTATCCTTAGTTCATGTTTCAACATTTAATGTTGAAATTTTCGGGGTGGAGTTTTGGGGAAACCTATTTTTTTATTCTCTGGTAGAAACAGAAAAAAAGATTTTGAAAAAAAGCATCAAAATCAAATACATTCCCAAAACAATAACATAGTTCTCCATAGAATTGTATTTATATATGGTTAAATGTAAGTAAAAGAATTGAAAAATCACCATGAAATACATCTTTTACCGATGAAATGCATCATTTTTAGTAACGTTTTAACATATGGAGACTTTCCTTAAGATTCCATTTTTATTTTAACCATTTGAAAATAAGAACGATAGAAGCTTTTTTTACTTAAAAGTCATTGGCTGCTATGTCAATAAAAAAATCAAACAATAACATTTTGTAACTCTTTATAGGGTTAATTTGAAATGAAAGAGGTGATTTTCTTACAAATTATGAAAAGAAGGAGCTAAATCATCAACTTTACAAATAGATAATAACCTCCCAAAAAAAGATTAAGTGAAATAAAGGATAAATCAATTTTAACAAAAAAGCACTATTATTAAAACTTACTTTTGTTTAGGAGTCAATTTTTGGAAATTTTATGCCCAACCCATCATCTATAAGTGTTCAAATAAGCGTTCTGCCAAGCGATCCAGGCGTTTATCAGTTCTATGATGTAGATGACAAGATTCTTTATGTTGGAAAAGCCAAAAACCTCAAGAAACGGGTCGCCTCATATTTCAATAAAAAACAAGAATACGGCAAGACCAGGGTTTTGGTCAAAAAGATTCATTCTGTAAAGCATATCGTTGTTGCTACAGAATCGGATGCACTCCTTTTGGAGAACAACCTGATTAAAAAACTTCTGCCCAGATATAATGTTTTGCTGAAGGACGATAAGTCCTACCCTTGGATATGTATAAAAAGAGAACGTTTTCCAAGAGTTTTCCCCACTCGTAAGTTAATAAAAGATGGCTCTGAGTATTATGGCCCATACACCAGTATGAAGACAGTTAGGACGTTATTGGATTTGGTCAAAAGTTTATATCCTTTAAGAACTTGTAATTATGACCTTTCCGAAGAAAAGATTCTATCTGGGAAGTATAAAGTATGTCTCGAATATCATTTAGGTAATTGCCTTGGTCCATGCGAGGGATTGCAAGAAGAGGAAGAATATCAAAGACAGATAGAAGATATTAGGGAGATCATAAAAGGCAATTTTAAGAGTTCATTGCAATTCTTCAAAACACAGATGAAGGAATTGGCCAGTAACATGGAGTTTGAGAAAGCGCAAAGAATAAAGGATAAGATAGAAATATTGGAAAACTATCAGGTGAAATCCACGGTGGTCAATCCAAAAATCAATAATGTAGATGTGTTTACCATTATTTCTGATGAAACACATGCCTATGTTAACTTTTTACAGCTGTCTCATGGTTCTATTATACGGTCACATACTTTAGAAATAAAAAAGAAACTGGAAGAGACCGATGAAGAACTGTTGCAATTGGCTATTACTGAAATTAGGCAACGGTTTAAATCTCAATCAAAGGAAGTTTATTTGCAGTTTCCGGTAGTAGTTGAAGAAAACATAAAAGTTACATTGCCAAAACTGGGAGATAAAAGACGGATTCTGGAACTTTCTGAACGGAATGCACGTTTCTTTAGACAGGATAGGTTCAAGCAAATTAAAATAACGGACCCAGATAGGCATACCAAGAGAATCATGGCTCAGATGAAAGGGGATTTACGACTTTCTGAAGAACCTACACATATAGAATGTTTTGATAACTCCAATATTCAAGGGAGTAATCCTGTAGCTGCTTGTGTGGTTTTTAAAAATGGGAAGCCTTCTAAAAAAGACTATCGGCATTTTAATATTAAAACTGTTGAAGGGCCTGACGATTTTGCAAGTATGGAAGAGGTTGTTTTTAGAAGATATAAGAGACTTCTTGCCGAAGCCGAACCATTGCCACAACTTATAGTAATTGACGGCGGGAAAGGCCAACTTTCATCCTCTCTTAAAAGTTTGGACATATTAGGGCTCCGCGGAAAAATTGCTATAATTGGAATTGCCAAAAGATTGGAAGAGATTTATTTTCCTGAAGATCCCATTCCGCTTTATTTGGATAAAAAGTCGGAAACTTTAAAAATAATTCAGCAACTTAGGAATGAGGCTCATAGATTTGGTATTAGGCACCATCGAAATAAAAGAAGCAAAGGGGCAATTAATTCCGAATTGGAGAATATTGAAGGTATCGGAGAAAAGACAGCAGAGGAATTATTGAAAAATTTTAAATCCGTGAAACGCATTAGAGAAGCAACCATTGAGAGTCTAGCGGAAACTATTGGAATGGCAAAAGCAAAAAAAATCTATAAATCCTTCCATTAGCAAAAGAGAATATGAAAAACATTATAGTTACAATAGGGTTTGTTTTTTTTGGCTTTTGTGGTATGGCGCAAACGACGACTGCTGAAGAATCACCCAAGGTTGGACTTGTTCTCAGTGGCGGTGGTGCAAAAGGATTAGCGCACATTGGAGCGCTTAAAGTAATTGATGAGGCCGGAATTAAAATAGATTATATAGGTGGTACAAGCATGGGGGCTATTGTTGGAGCACTTTATGCCTCTGGATATTCGGCCAAAGAATTGGATTCTATTTTTAAGGTAACAGATTTTTCTAAGTTAATTCAAGATAACGTGCCAAGAGGAGCCAAGACTTTTTATGAAAAAGACGATTCCGAGCGCTATGCCTTGGGACTTCCTTTCACTAATTTTAATGTATCCTTTCCAGAAGCAATTTCAGGGGGCAGAACATCTATAATGAATTGGTTCGACTTCTTTTTCATGTAAAGGACATTCAAGATTTTAAAAGATTGCCCATTCCATTTTTGTGCATTGCCACTAATGTAGAAACTGGAGAAGAGGTATTGTTGGATGACGGTTACCTTCCTGAAGCAATAATGGCCAGTGGAACGTTTCCCTCTTTGTTTGAACCATCAGAGATTGAAGGGGAAATTTTAATAGACGGCGGAGTGGTCAACAATTACCCTATAGATCAGGTGAGAGAAATGGGAGCCAATTTAATTATTGGTGTTGACGTTCAGCATGGTTTGGCAACCAGAGAGTCCTTATCATCAGCAACAGAAATCCTTCTTCAAATCAATAATTATAGGACTGTTAATGATATGAAGGATAAAATTGACAAAACGGACATTTACATAAGACCAGACATAGATGATTTTTCTGTTATTGATTTTGACCGGTCACAGGAAATTGTGGAAGTTGGAGAACGAGCGGCATACACAAAATTTGAAGAGTTGAAGCAAGTATCTCAAAACCAAAATCTTGTTCTCGACAATAAAGATAGAATCAGAGTAAAAGATAGTCTAACCATAAACAGGTTGATCATTAAGGGGAACGATCGTTATACTAGAGGCTATATTAAAGGGAAACTTCGGTTTAATCTTGCAGAAAAGATTTCATTTGATAAATTAAAGCAAGGAATTAATAATTTATCCGCTTCCGGTAATTTTAAGACGATCAGGTATGAATTGATATCAAATGGATTGGGAACGGATTTGGTTCTAAAACTAAAAGAAGACCCCACAAAAATGTTCATTAAAATGTCTGCCCATTATGATGATTTATATAAAAGTGCTGCGTTGATCAATCTTACCAAAAAGAATTTTTTGCTTAAGGATGATGTGGCTTCTTTTGATTTCATTCTTGGAGATCATATTAGGTATAACATGGAGTACTATCTGGACAAAGGATTTTATTGGAGTTTTGGAGTCAATTCCAAGTTCACGGATTTTGATAATGAAATAGATTTTGGGTTGATTCGTTCAAATTTTGATGTGATTGATGACCCAAATATTAGACAGATAAGCCTAGATGTCACGGATTTAACAAATCAGGTCTATCTTCAAACAGTTTTGCAAGAAGAATTCGCGGTTACCTTAGGTGTTGAGCATAAACTGCTGCGTTACAGTACGCGAACGCTTAATCAATTTACAGATGAGGAAGCCTTTGCGCCTACAACAGATGAAAGAACATATTTTGAAAACTCAAATTATTTTAGCGCATATGGTAAGATTACTTTAGACACATATGACGACAAATATTTTCCTACAAAAGGGGTGTTTTTTGATAGTGATTTTCATTTATACCTATTCTCTTCGGATTTTAATGAAAATTTTAAAGAATTTTCAATAGCAAAGGCAAAACTGGGGACAGCATTTCCATTGTTCCACAACCTAACACTTAATTTAGAGACAGAAGGAGGTTTTAAGTTGGGAACCTCTGGGGTTACTTCTTTTGATTTTGTTCTTGGTGGCTTCGGGAATGACTTTGTAAACAACTTTGTTCCTTTTTTTGGGTATGACTTTTTAAGTCTACCGGGCAACAGTTTTGTAAAAGCGTATGGGAAGTTAGATTACCAGTTGGCTCCCAAAAACCATTTACTGTTTTCCGCCAATTTTGCAAATGTCGACGATGATTTGTTTCGTACGGGAGAGTGGTTTACAGAACCAACCTTTTCTGGCTACGGAATAGGTTATGGCTATGAATCCTTTTTAGGCCCCATTCAAATTTATTATTCATGGACTCCCGAAATAAACAATGGCAACTTCTTTTTTAGTGTTGGGTATTGGTTCTAAAAAACTAAAATTTTTTTTGTAAGACAAGTCTGAGCCTTTCAAGTGCACAAATGCATGGTAAATCCTTAGAAACCCCTTTTATTTGTTAACAATAAGCTAAATATGCTTCCTTGTTTCAAAAATTTGAAAAAAGGATAGTTAAAGTCCGTTAAAAACTTATTTTCCTACAAAAGCTTGATGTATATTTACAAAACATAAGGGGTGGTTCCCTTATAACTTTAAGTATTGGTTTTTCATAATTTAAAGTTTGGTTGGTTATTTAGGAAAAGCCCAGTTTAAAGACTGGGCTTTTTTTATATATAATATTTTGGAACAAGTTTTGTTTATGTAATTGTAAACTAATCTACTTGAAAAGGGATTTTAGTAATTTTATACTAATTACAAGGACTATGAAAAAGGTTTTTATTATTTTTTCTTTCTTACTTATAATGCCGTTGACAGCGCAAACTCGGCGTCCTGCTTTTAAGTCCGGAGAGTGGTTAAAATTTCGTATCCATTATGGGTTCCTTAATGCTAGTTACGCAACTTTGAATCTTAGCACAGATACTATCGATAGCATTCCGGTATATCATGTGGTGGGCAGAGGAAAGACCACGGGGTTTGCCAGCATCTTTTTCAAAGTAGATGATACCTATGAGAGTTATTTTGGCAGAAATGATGGTAAGCCGTACAGGTTTATTAGAAAAATAAATGAAGGAGGTTACACCAAGGATATTGAAATCGATTTTTACCATGATGAGGATAGAGCAATCTTAAAGGATAATAAAAATGGGAAAGAATTTGATATTCCAGTACATGATGAAGTACAGGATTTATTGTCCGCATCCTATTATTTGAGAAATCGCTATGGACTTGAAGAATTTGAGATTGGCCAATCTCTTGATATGGATATGTTGTTTGATGATGACGGGGTCTATAAGTTTAAACTAAAATTTTTAGGAAAAGAAGTGATACGGACAAAGTTTGGGAAAGTAGAATGTCTTAAATTTAGGCCCGTGGTTCAATCAGGTCGCGTTTTCAAAGAAAAAGAAAGTCTTACGCTTTGGGTTTCCAATGATTTGAACAAAATTCCGGTAAGGATCAAGGCAGATTTAGCTGTTGGATCGTTAAAGGCGGATTTAGATGGCTATAACGGCCTAAGAAACCAGTTTAAAATTATAATGAGATAGTTTGAATGAAGAATGATGAGCGAATTGAGTCCCAAATCAATAAGCTTGAAGAAAAGTTTAAAAACTCTGGCCAAGACTTAAGTTCTTACCTTGATGGACTCCTATACCAACGTTATCTTACGTATTGGGACTACATCCATTTAGATACGCTACTTAGTATTCAAGTTCCAAGAACGCATTTCCCAGATGAAGAAATCTTCATCATGTACCATCAAATAACAGAGCTTTATTTTAAGCTGATTTTACATGAGCAAAAACAAATCGTTGAAGATAAATCTCAAGACTTAAAGTTTTTTATTGAAAAAGCCAATAGGATAAACAGTTACTTCAAAGCACTTATCTCATCCTTTAGCATTATGATAAAGGGGATGGAGCGAGAGCAGTTTTTGCGTTATCGCATGGCACTTCTTCCTGCAAGTGGATTCCAATCTGCTCAATATCGCATGATAGAGATTTATGCTACGCCCTTAGAAAATTTGGTTCATCATACGGAGCGTGAATCTTTTTCGGCAAAAAACAGTATAGAAGAACTTTTTGATCATATTTATTGGAAAAAAGGTGCGACCGATGCAGTTACTGGAGAGAAAACACTTACCCTTAAACAGTTTGAGTTCCGCTATACACCAAGATTGCTAAGAATCTCCAATGAAGTTAAGACTAGTAGTATCTATCATAAATACCTTCAACTTCCTGAAGAATCTAAAAGGAATGAGGAACTGATCAACTCATTAAAAGATTTGGATATAAACGCTAACGTAAACTGGCCGTTGGTTCACATGGGTTCCGCTTACAGATATTTAGCAAAAGAAAACAAAGAAGTTGATGCTACTGGAGGCACAAATTGGAAGAACTATTTACCTCCAAGTTTTCAGAAAATAATATTTTTCCCAACTTTGCACTCAGAAGATGAGAAAGATACCTGGGGAAAACAATGGGTGGACCATATATTTAATCCGTCAAATAAGGAAGTTTAGTAATGCAGAAATTTTTTGGGGCAATATTGACACTGCTAATCCTAGTGTCTTGTAAAGAAGAAAAGGTCTTGGTTCAAGAATTGGAACAAGAAGATCCTATTGAGAAACCAATAGTAAAACAATTTGGGTTCAATTTTGAAGAGTTTAAGGTAGTTCAAGATACCATCAGATATGGGGATAGTTTTGGAGAACTCATGCTTAAAAACAAGGTGGACTATCCTAAAATTGCAACAGTTTCCCAAAATTTCAAAGATACTTTTGACGTAAGAAAAATTATGGTTGGAAAACCATATCTAATCTTAAAATCCAGAGACACATCAGAAATAGCTGAAGTATTTATTTATCAAAATGATAGAATAAATTATACCGTAGTTGATTTACGGGATAGTGTATCGGCCTACAAAAGCAGGAAGGAAGTAAAATATGTTGAACGTGAAGCTTCTGGAATAATAGAGACATCCTTATCCGAGGCGATTTTGGATCAGGGAATAGATTACAATGTTACATTAAACCTTTCCGAAATTTATGCGTGGACCATAGATTTCTTTAGATTGGAAAAAGGAGATAAGTTTAAGGTCATATACAAAGAAAGATATATCAATGATTCTATCTATGCAGGTGCGGAACCTATTGAAGCTGCCCTTTTTGAACATAAGGGCAAACCTATCTATGCTTTCCCATATGTTGTGGATTCGCTAAAACAAATCACTGATTATTTTGATGATGAGGCCAACAACCTAAGAAGCACTTTCTTAAGGGCCCCCATAAAATTTGGCTATAGATTGTCATCCAGATATAATCTAAAACGTAGAATTGCCTATTATGGTAATAAGGTAAGACCACATAGAGGTACAGATTATGCATCTCCTGTGGGAACTCCCATTATTGCAACAGCAGATGGAACGGTTACAGAGTCTACCAGAAGGGGAGGTAATGGAAAATATGTAAAGATTAGGCACAACGGAACCTATAGCACCCAATATTTGCACATGAAAAAACAAAAGGTGAAGAGAGGTGAGTTCGTTAGACAAGGAGATGTAATTGGTTGGGTTGGAATGACCGGGAATACCGGCGGCCCCCATGTTTGCTATAGATTTTGGAAAAATGGAAGACAGGTTGACCCATTAAGGGAGAAACTACCAGCAGCAGAGCCCATTGCAGATTCTTTGAAAACGGCCTATACAGACCATATAACACCAATAAAATGGCAATTGGACTGCATAGAATATGCACTACCTGCTCCAGAACCAGAACCAGAAGAAGAAAAGCTAGTAACACTTAACCCATAAGATGGCATTACCCAAAACCAACCCTACTACCACAAAAGCTTGGAAAAAACTTACAGACCATTTTGAAAAAACAAAGACGGAACATTTAAGGGGAATGTTCGCTGCCGATGAAGCACGCGGAAAAAAATTCACTTTGCTTTGGAATGATTTTCTAGTTGATTATTCAAAAAATAGAATTACTGAGGAAACAGTATCCCTACTGTTAGAGTTGGCAGATGAAGTAGGACTGAAAGATGCCATATCAGGCTATTTTGAAGGTGAATTGATTAACAAAACAGAAGGACGTGCTGTACTGCACACTGCTTTAAGAGCAAAAAAGGAAGATGAGATTTATGTTGATGGGAAGAATATTGTCGCAGAAGTTTATCAAGTAAAAGAAAAAATAAAGGCCTTTTCGGATTCTGTAATTTCCGGCGATAGAAAAGGGTATTCCAATAAGACCTTTACAGATGTTGTGAACATTGGGATTGGAGGGTCAGATTTAGGGCCTGCAATGATTACAGAATCTCTAAAATTCTATAAGAACCATTTAAAAACGCACTTTGTAAGCAATGTAGATGGTGACCATGTCCATGAAATTTTAAAAGAGCTAAACCCAGAAACAACTTTATTTGTTGTTGTTTCCAAAACCTTTACCACACAAGAAACGTTAAGCAATGCCCTTACCATTAAAAAGTGGTTTTTAAAGCATGGTTCAGAAAAGGATATAGCTAAACACTTTGCAGCGGTATCTACCAATACCCAAAAAATTAAGGAATTTGGAATTGCGGATGAAAATGTATTCCCTATGTGGGATTGGGTAGGAGGACGTTTCTCCTTATGGAGTGCTGTTGGACTTTCAATCTCATTATCTGTGGGGTATAGGAATTTTGATGAGTTGCTGTCTGGAGCAAATGAAATGGACGTTCATTTCAAGGAAACTCCATTTTCAGAAAACATCCCTGTTATTTTGGCACTACTTAGTGTCTGGTACAATAACTTTTTTGGTGCGGAAACCGAAGCTATAATTCCTTATACTCAATATCTAAATCGTTTTTCTGCGTATTTGCAGCAGGGCATTATGGAGAGCAATGGTAAAAGCATGGATAGGGCAGGGAATAGAACCAATTATGAAACCGGAACTATCATTTGGGGAGAGCCGGGGACTAATTCACAACATGCCTTTTTTCAATTGATTCATCAAGGAACTAAACTTATCCCAACAGATTTTATAGGGTTCAAAGAATCGCTTCATGGAGAAGTAGACCACCATAACAAGTTAATGGCCAATTTCTTTGCTCAGACGGAAGCCTTAATGAATGGAAAGACAGATAGTGAGGTAAAACGGGAGCTGGAAGGACAGAACTTGTCCAAAGAGGAAATGGAATCATTATTACCGTTTAAAGTATTTGAAGGAAATAAACCCACCAATACGATCTTAATTCAAAAGTTAACACCTAAAAGTCTAGGAGCCCTAGTTGCATTGTACGAACATAAAATCTTTGTTCAAGGTATTATTTGGAACATTTTCAGCTATGATCAATGGGGTGTTGAACTAGGGAAACAACTTGCCAAAAATATACTTAATGACATTGAAAATTCTGAAATTGGCAAACATGATAGCTCAACTTTGAGTCTTTTGCATTTTTTTAAGAAATGATTTAAGTTGACATGAGACTGTATTTAATATCAACTTACTGTTAACCAATTGTTTGTGTTGGATTAAGAATGATTTTGCATATTTTTTTTAACATTAAATTAACATAACAAACGTTAAAAAAAAAGACTTTTGCAGTGCTATTCAAATAATAAACACTGTTAAAATGAAAAAAGTCTATCTATTGATTGTGGCCCTTTTCGCATCCACAATTATGTTTTCTCAAGGAACAATTACTGGTTTGGTAGTTGACGGCGAATTAGGAGGTCCTCTTCCCGGGGCTACTGTGATGCTTCAGGGCACAGAACTAGGAACATCTACAGATTTTAATGGAAATTTTTCCCTAGAAGTTTCTGAAAACTCTGGCACGTTGATTGTTTCCTATATTGGATTTATTTCTAAAAATGTATCGTTTACCTCTATTGGGAGTGTAGGTACAATTTCTTTGGAACCGGACGCTGAAGAACTTGAAGGAGTAATTGTTGTAGGAGTTCAGGATATTGCAAAAGATCGTGAAACACCAGTTGCTGTCTCTACCATTAAAGCTGCGGAGATAGAAATGAAATTGGGGTCTCAAGAGTTTCCGGAGATATTAAATACTACTCCTTCTATTTATGCCACCAAATCTGGAGGTGGTTTTGGAGATGCAAGGGTGAACATTCGTGGATTTGACACCAACAATTCTGCTATAATGATTAATGGTGTACCCGTGAATGATATGGAAAACGGAAGGGTTTTCTGGAGTAACTGGGCAGGTCTTTCAGATGTTACATCGGCAATCCAAGTGCAGCGTGGTTTAGGTTCTTCCAAACTAGCGGTATCCTCTGTTGGTGGTACCATTAATGTTATCACCAAAACTTCTCAGAATAAAGAAGGAGGCTCTTTTGGAGCTACCGTTGGGAACGATGACTATTTAAAAACTATTGGTTCTTATTCCTCTGGACTATTGGAGAATGGGTTTTCCGCTTCTTTACTAATGAGCAGAACGGCAGGAAACATGTATGCAGATGGTACAAATTTCGAAGCTGCCAATTTCTACTTAGGTTTGGGATATACTACAGATAAACATAGCTTGGAATTTATGGTGACAGGTGCTCCGCAATGGCACCACCAAAGAAGTCGAGCTTCTTCCATAGCCAATCATATTAGATATGGTAGTGGAGACGGTGAGCCGGATAGAAGGTACAATGAGGACTGGGGTATTTTGGATGGAAAGGAATTCAGTTTCAGAAGAAATTTCTATCACAAACCTGTAATTAGTTTAAACTGGACTTGGGAACTTAGTGGTAAAACAACCTTGGAAACGTCTACCTATGCCTCTTTCGGTCGTGGTGGTGGATCAGGTGAAATAGGTGAGATTAACGGTAGAAGACAATTTGCATTACCCCGCACGGACAAAGGTCTAATAAGAGTTGAAGATATTGTTGCTTATAACAGTGGACAATTGGTTCCTGACTTTAGTGATACACCAAGAGAACGAATCAACGGTCTTTTTGTGAACAATAGTGATAGAAATGACAATGAGAACAATACAAATGGTATTACTAGGAGAGCATCTGTAAACTCCCATAACTGGTATGGAATTCTTGCAAATTTCAACAATAGAATTGATGAAAAACTTACGATTGATTTTGGAGTTGATATAAGAAGCTACAAAGGCTTTCATTACAGAAGAGTAGATAATAGATTGGGTGGTGATGTATATCAGCAAACAGATGATAGAAACAATCCTCTTGGTGAAGGAGCATCCAATTTGTTTTTTGAAACATATGGCTCCAATCAACCTTGGTGGGTCTTTGGAAACATAGATGAAGAACAAAAAATTGATTACTACAATATTGGCTATGTAACCTGGTTAGGTGCTTTTGGTCAAGTAGAGTATAAAATTAATGAGAACATAACCGCTTTTGCTCAAGGAGCTTTGTCTAATCAAGGTTTTGCTAGAGAAGAGTTATTTGGTGAAGTTCCACCAGAGAAAACGGATACTCAGAATATTATTGGAGGGAACATAAAGACAGGTGTTAACTGGAATATAGACGCTAAGCACAATATTTTTGTCAATGCAGGCTATTACTCCAAACAACCTTTGTTTGATGCTGTTTTCTTAAACTTTAGTAATACTATCAATCCAGATCTTGTTAACGAACAAATCATAGGAACGGAAATAGGATATGGTTTTAGAAGTTCAAATTTTAGGGCCAATATCAACTTATACAGAACCAGTTGGGCAGATAGATTTGAAAATGAAACGGTTACTTTTCTAGAGGACACTCCCCAAGAGATAAGGGGAACCGCAAATCTTCTAGGAATTAAACAAGTTCATACAGGAGCAGAAGTTGATGCAAGGTTTCAAGCAAACGATAAATTGGCCTTTACAGGAATGGTATCTGTAGGAAACTGGGAGTATAAAGGAGATGTAAGAGCAACCTTTTTTGATAATGACCAAACACCTATTGTAATAGATGGAATAGAACAAGAAGCTATTTTACCATTAGATGGCGTTAAAGTAGGAGATGCTGCGCAGTTTACAGCTTTCCTGGGAGCTGATTTCAAAATATTGGATAATTTGAGTGTGGACGCCGGATATCGTTTTGCCGATAACCTTTACGCTGAGTTCGATGCTACAGATATTGATGAAAATGGAGCTTTGAAATTACCTTCTTTCGGTCTATTGGACGCAGGACTTTTCTTTAGCATGCCATTTGCTAGTAAAACAATGAGCTTCAGATTGAACGTTAACAATGTTTTAGATACTACGTACATTGCTGAATCTGATACCAATAGATTTGTTGAAGACGGCGATGACACTTTCAAAGGTATTAATACTAGTAACAGGGTATTCTTTGGTTTTGGAAGAACATGGAATGCCAGTGTTAGATTCAATTTCTAAATCTTCAATTCATAATAACATGAAAAACCCTGCCAAATGGCAGGGTTTTTTATTTCCAAAATCCTTACTTTTAAATTTCAAACCAATCTTATGGAAATTCTACAAAACGTTCACTCTTATCTTGCCTATGTGGTATTGGCAATATTAATTCTTGCAGTTTTTAATGCCTTAACAGGATGGTTGGGCAAAAGAGAATTTACCATGGAAAAAGATTTAAGGGTAAGTCTTTTTGCCTTGATATTGACTCATATTCAATTAATAATAGGGTTGCTGCTATACTTTATTTCAGATAATGGCCTAAAAGCAATCCAGACGTTGGGCATGGGCGGTTTAAATGCTGCAGCGCGCCTTTTGGCTTTGGAGCATCCTTTAATGAATATAATCGCAATAGCTTTAATCACCATTGGTTGGTCTCGTCACAAGAAAAAGACGGAAGATGTTGCTAAGTTTAAAAGTATCGCGATCTTTTACGGTCTGGGGCTATTATTTATTTTAAGCCGTATTCCTTGGGGACAGTGGTTTAGTTAAAAATCTCTTTCTTTCAGTAAAAACAGATATACAGGGAAATGGTCGCTGTACCCACCCAGATAATTGGTCCCAGAATACGTTCTAAAGGGATATCCTTTAAATTTTCCCTTGTTCGTCTTCATGTATGAAGGAGAATAGATGCCAGATTTCCAAAAAGAATGTTCTTGCTTGTTTTTATTCAGGAAGTTATGGGTCATAAAAAATTGGTCAAAAAGATTCCATTTATCCCTATAGGCCAATGACCCATACCCTTTTTTAAAAAACTTTTCCATAGGATTATAAAGATGTAAACTGTCCAATTGACTTTCTTTGCCCTTAGTGTTTAATATTTTTTTTAAGCTATCATCCCTTGGGTCGTCGTTAAAATCGCCCATGCTGATGATTTTAGCATTCCAATTTAATCTTTGTATAGAATCAATAATACGTTTGTTCAATAACGCAGCTTTAATTCTATTGGGCTTGCTTTTTGCAGCTCCACCCCTTCTGGAGGGCCAGTGGTTTACAATAAAGTAAAATTCTTCATTATCCAGTATTCCTCCAACTACAAGCTGGTCTCTGGTATAAATTCTTTGAGACATATCATCAAATAAAAGCAGTCTATGACTGTTAAAAGATGTTGGTAAATAGGCAGTTTTTTTAAAGAGCAAAGCAACATCAATACCACGTCTGTCAGGAGAATCAAAATGGACAATGCCATAATCTTTGTCTATTAAGCTGGGATGATGAATTAAATCTTTAACAACACTTCTTTTCTCAACTTCACACAATCCAATGATATCTGGAGATGTCTTGGAGGTCTTCTCACCTATTTTTGAAAGAACCTTCGAGATGTTTTCAATTTTCTGTTTATATCTGTCTTGAGTCCAGTTATAACTGCCATTTGGAGTGCGGTCATCATCAAAAGTCAAAGAATCATTCGTAGTGTCAAAGAGGTTTTCAACATTATAAAATGCGATGGTTCTTACCGTATAGTTTTTTTGGGAATGAGCGGTAAATGAAATACAGATTAGGGCGATTAAGGAAAATAAAAGTTGCATGTAGGTTTTGATTTTAAATCGAAAATAGTTAAGATTGTTTGTTTTTCGGACAAAAAAGAAAGACAATAACCCCAACCCTTATTAAATTAACCTACGATAGCTAGCCTATGAGAACTATTATGTTCTTGCTGGTATTCTGCTGTGCAGCGCAACTGTATAGTCAAAGTACTATTATTTCTGGAAGTGTAAAGGGAAAGGGTACAAAAACGCCTGTCCATAAGGCTATTGTCACCATAGATGGCTTTTCCACAGAATCTTTTACGGGAACAAATGGTCATTTTACATTAGAAACTTCACAGGTTGGGGATCACATTTTAAAAATTACTGCTCTAGATTTTATTCCCAAAAGTTTTGCGATTTCTTTAAATGGACAGAACATAGATTTGGGAGAAGTCTTCTTGGAGAAAGATATAGTACGAGAAAACACAGATAATCTGATTGTATTGACAGATGGAGAACTTTCTGATGATGAAGAAACTGTTTCAGGATCATCTGGAATCTTACAATCTAGCAAAGATATATTCCTAAACAGAGCAGCATTTGATTTTGGTCAAGCATTTTTTAAGGTCAGAGGCTATGATTCAAATAATGGCCAAGTTTTACTTAATGGTATTCCCATGAATAAATTCTATGATGGAAGACCACAATGGAATAATTGGGGCGGCCTCAACGATGTCATTCGCAATCAAGAATTCACCAATGGTCTATCTATTAACACATATACATTTGGAGGAATTCTAGGGAACACTAACATTGATACTAGACCATCTGGATTAAGACCGGGAATTCGGATATCGGGCTCAATGTCAAATCGTTCATATAGAAGCCGTCTCATGGCAACCTATAGTTCTGGGTTCCAAAAAAACGGATTGGCCTATACATTTTCATCTTCTAGAAGATGGTCCAATACAGGTTATGTAGAGGGCACTTTGTATGATGCTTACTCTTTTTTTGGCTCACTGGAATATAAATTGAATGATAAAAACAGCTTGGTCTTAACGTCAATTTTAGCTAGAAATAGGAGGGGGCGTTCCGCAGCTATAACTGAAGAGGTTTTTGATTTATTGGGAAATCAATACAATCCATATTGGGGAAATCAAGATGGAGAAAAGCGAAACTCAAGAGAGCGTGAGATTTTTGAGCCCCTGTTTATGTTGAATCATTTTCTACAGTCTAAAAAATTGATTTGGACATCAGGAATCGCATATCAGACTGGGACCAATACACGGAGTAGGTTAGGGTATTATAATGCCCCAAACCCAGACCCAACGTACTACAGATATTTGCCAAGCTTTTATATCAATAGTTCTATAGGGGCAAATTTCAACAATGCTTCTTTGGCGAAAGAAGGGTTTTTAAAGAATCCACAAGTTCAATGGAGTCGTTTATATACTGCTAATTTGTCCAGTGAAGGTAAAGCAGCTTATTTGCTTTATGATGATGTAGTTAAGAATAAGGAAATTACATTTTCAAGTGTCATGGATTATAATATTAATGAACATGTTCAATTAGGTGTCGGCGGGAACTTTAAAAAATTGTCTTCTGAAAATTTTGCAGAGATTCAAGATTTATTGGGAGCTAGTTTTCATGAAGACATTGATTCTTTTTCTAACACATTAAATGATGTTAATGGAAGTTCATCAAAAACTGAAGGAGAAAAATTTAATTACCATTATAGTATAGATGCTTCTCAACTAGGTGGTTTTTGTCAAATAGGACTAAACTTTAAACGCTGGAAGGGTTTTGTTTCTGGCTCTTTTTCAAGTTTTGGTGCTCAACGGAATGGGTTATTTCAAAATGAGCGTTTTTTAGAAAATTCTTTTGGTAATAGCGAGAAAGTTTCATTTTCCAGTTTGGCACTTAAATCGGGAATTACTTATTTCTTTTCTGGAAGACATTGGTTAACGGCCAACAGTGCGCTCGTAAATAAACCTCCAACGCTTCAAAACATGTTTATCAATCCAAGAGAAAATAACGACATAGTCCCAGAAATTCAAACCGAAAAAAACACGGCAATAGATTTAAGTTATTTTATTCGGTTGCCTGATTTAACAGGAAGAGTGAGTGTATTCTATACTCGATTTCAGAACACCACCGATATTAATTTCTTTTTTTGTCAACTCAGGTGTGGGGTCAGATTTTGTCCAGGAAGTAATTACTGCTTTGGATAAACTACATAAAGGGATAGAGCTTGGATTGGAATATCAGGTTTCGGCAAATGTAAAATTATCATTGGCTGGGAACTTGGGAGAGTACGTTTATGCCAGTAGTCCGCAAGTACAGATAAATTTTGATACAGCAGGTGCCGAAGAAGATTTAATTGATCCAGAAGGGAATATAGATTTAGGTGTTGCCAAACTAAAAGGTTTAAAATTGGCTCAAGGACCGCAAACTGCTTTTGCTTTTGGAACCGAATATAGAAGTCCTAAATATTGGTGGGTTGGGGCAACTACAAATTACTTAGCTAACAACTTTATAAATATTTCAACCATTACCCGCACACAAAGCTTCCTGTTGGATCCAGATACTGGACAGCGTTTTCCCGATGCTACTGATGAAAATGTGACTCGTATTTTAAAACAACAAAAACTAGAGGATATTTACCTGTTAAATGTAGTGGGAGGGAAATCATGGCTAGTCAATAAAAAATATGTTAGTGCATTTGTGAGTGTGAACAATGCTTTTGACAAAGTTTTTAGATCAGGGGGCTATGAGCAGAGTAGGAATGGGAATTATGGACAACTAAAACAAGATAATTTGAGCGGGACACCTTCCTTTGCTCCTAAATATTGGTACGGTTACGGAAGAACCTATTTTTTGAATTTGGCAATAAGTTTTTAATTAAGATGGCTAAAAAGTCCATATATACGGTGATTGTGCTCTGTTTCACAGTTCTTTCTTGTGTAAAGAATAGCGATTTCAATGGGTTATCAAATGGCTGTACTGACGACTTGGAAGCCAACGCCACTTTTAAGGAAGTAGAAGCTCTGTTTAAGGAAGAGACAATTCAAATTAAAGAAGATTGGATAATCGAGGGATATGTTATTTCCTCGGACAAAGCTGGAAATTTTTTTGGTGTACTGCATTTTCAAGACCATCCTACAAATCCTGCACAGGGCTTTCAAATAGAAATTGATTTAAGGAACTCCCATTTGTTTTTTGAAGCCGGAAGCAAGATTTTAATAAAATTGAAAGGACTTTACTTAGGTAAAAGAGGTGAAGTATATAAACTTGGTGGCACTTTCGCAGCCTTTGGAAATATCTCTGTGGGGAGATTGCCTGTGTTGAAGATCCCGGAACATATTTTTTTATCGTGCAATGCTTCTGAGGAGGTAAAACCAGTTTTGGCAGACTTTGAAGATTTGGAAGAATTAAAGACAAATACATTGGTGAGATTTGAAGAAATGGAGGTGGTCGAGGAAGAATTGGGGAATACCTTTGCAGTGGAAGCAGAAGAAACAGAACAAATACTTCAAAATTGCTCTGAAAACAGTGTTGTTCTGGTGAGTAGTGGCTTTTCCGATTTTCAAGCGGATATTATACCTGAAGGAAATGGAACCATAACGGGAGTTTTATTGAAAGATGGAGACAATTTGCAACTTGTTATTCGAGGTTTAGGAGATATTGAATTTACCAATGATCGCTGTCCAGAAATTATTACTGAATTTGCTTCAACTAGAATTTTTATTTCAGAATTGGCGGATCCAGATAATAATGCCGGCGCTCGTTTTGTAGAGTTATATAATTCGGCCACTGAGCCATTGGATTTGAACAAATGGGAGTTAAGACGATACACCAATGCCAATACCGATGTTAGTTCAACCATTGATTTGTCGGGTATTGTAATAGATGCTGAAAGTACGCTCGTGATATCTCCAAACGCCACAGAATTTGAACTGGTCTATAGTTTTGCTCCAGATTTTGGAGTTTCTACAAACAGTCCAGCAGATTCAAATGGAGATGATAATTTAGAACTAGTAGACCCTTTTGGAACTGTTGTAGATACATTTGGGGTTATTGGTGAAGATGGTTCAAATACCAATCATGAGTTTGAAGACGGTAGGGCCTTGCGTAACGCAAATGTTACAGAAGGAAACCCTAGCTATACTTTTGAAGAATGGAGTATTTTTAACGACACTGGTGATGCCGATACAACCAACCAACCCAAAAATGCCCCTGAAGATTTTACTCCAGGCATAAGGGACTAAACGATATAGAATTTAAAAAGGACGATAACTAAATTCTTGCGGGCAAAGTAGAAAAGACAAAACAACTTAATCCATTGTGAAAAAGAAAATGAGTTCTCAAATTCTAATTGAATGAAAAGGCTTAGTTTTTTTAGGCTTTTATTTAATCATATTTATGATGAAAACATTCTTTTCTAATATTTCGTAATACCTTTTTAGAGCTAAACCTGATTTTTTTGGTCTTTATTTAGCTCAATTTATAAATGGACACTACAATTTATAAATTGAACAAAAAAACAGTTGTCATTTTATAGAATTCGTTCCAATTTCATGATATCAAAATAATCTGTGCAAAGCAGTTTAATATTAACGCTAATTATAGTATGTCATGAAAAACCTTATTACTACATTCTTATCAACCTTATTTGCTCTATTGTTTTTTATTAGTTGCACTCAGGAAGAAACAATATTGTCAGACACTACTCAAGAAACAATGGAACCTGTTCAACTTACCGAGCAAGAAATTATAAGGAGTAACTTTAACCTAGATGGTCTTAATGATTCCACAGGTATAAAAAAGGATAACATGAAAGTCTTATGGGGCAAGCATAAGACCATTACCTTAGATGGCAGGGATTGGCATGAATTTTGGATTGAAGAATTGGTAAAACCCGATTTGGAAGAAGGAGAGATTACGGACATTACTTATAGTCTGTTGGCAACATTGACCGACGAAAAACCGGCATATTGGGTGGTAAAAATGAATTCTCACAATGGTGAACCTCAACAATCCTATTTTGAATTGGAAGACAATGTTTTTACAGGCATGACATATTTATTTGACATGAAAGGAACCATAAGTATGGCAAGATACTATGACAAGGGTGAGGCATTCAATGGTATTTCAGATAAGGATAGTCCATTGGAGTTGCCCGCTCCGTTAGCAGCCAGAAGATGTGATGCTAAATTAGCGACTAGGGGTTGCACTAGTACTAGTGGTTGCCCACCTCCTACAAATGGCAATGGTGGCTGCAAGGGTGGTGGTGGACATTATGAATGGGGTATTGTGGGCGTTGAGTATACGGACAGATATATGGACCGCAATGCAGATGGAAGGGGGCAGGAAAGTGAATATTCCAGTACATCTGTGAAAGATGTATATGGCTATAGATGGGTAGCAAGTAACGGTTATTACCGGGCACCACAACGAAGTTGGTCATATCTTGGCATTTATGACAATGGCAACTCTCGTAGAATACCCAAACCATCTACGCAGCCGGATAGAATAATCATAGATAAGGCCCTATCGGCATTTTCTCCATGTGCTTCAAAACTAATAGGCATTGCCAATGTTGCCGACAATAAAATGGCCAACGACATGAGGAATGCCTTCGGTAGAGATAACAGTGGTTTTGACCTCACCTACAAGTATAAAGATTTACCAGACAGTAATAATGAGACCACTTTGGGACAGACTGACGTTACTTTAAAAAGTAATGGAAGGATTCAAAATATGACCATTTGGTTGGATTCCGATTTTATAAAACAGGCAACAACCGTTTCTATTTACTCTGTGGTACTGCATGAAAACATGCACGCTCTTATGTACTATCAATTGGACAATAAGAGCATAGCTCCAAACAATCCGGACATTGACCTTTCTATTTTAGCGGATAAATGGTCAAAAGTTGTTGCTGAAAGTTCTGGCGGACCATTGCCAAGAAACCAAATGGCCTATGCCCAACATGAGATCATTTCAGGCCTTGTGGACACTATGGCCGGTTACATCCGTAACTTTACTAGAGGGTCGGGATATCAAATTGATACTGTACAAGCGACTGCCCTTGCATGGGTTGGCCTTGAAGATTCCATCGCATGGACCGTAATGGATGAAGATGAAAAAGAAACATATACCAATATTATTAATTATGAACGTACAGGTTTTGAAATACTTTCTGTTGGCACTAAGTGCAAGTAGTCTTGTGATCTACACCGCACAAGCGCAAAACGGAATAAGCGATAAGGTCTATTATGATTTGGTGACGGACATCATAATGGAGGACACCATTGTACCCAACTGGAGGGCTAAAATTATTGAGGACAGGGTCAAAAGAGGAACTATGACCAAACATGACAGTATCAAATATTTCAGGATAATAAAAAATTCCAGGCTGGTACTTTACAACAAAAAGGTTAATTCCCGTGCTAAAAAGGCGTTGACCAAAGATTTGGAAGAAACACATTACCTTAAAAAACACCTATCAGATAAAGAAGTAAGGGATATTGTAAATAAGTTCCCTGAAGATGGACCCATTGACGCTACTTTGGTCAAAGATCGAATTGAAGTGCTAAACAAAATTCCCATGAGGCAGGACGGGCACAAATTTTCTTCTCCAATACGAATTAGTGGAAATCGTTTCTTAGTTTACCATTTCAATGTTACTGGGCATTTTAGTTTTAGTTCTGGGGTCGTTATTTTTTCTGTTAAAGACGATACCTATTTGATTGAAAAAAAGGTGATTTTAGAGGAGGTTGTGCTATGATAGTGAATAGGTAATCAAAAAATGCTACATGTTAAACCAATGCAAACCTATTCCCATTAATTAAGAAATTAATAGAGCTATTCATTTTATTCGATTGCAGAAAGAAGAGGAAGTTGGAACCTTTTTACCCCCTTCTTCTTTCATTTAGAAGTAACATGAATTTTGAATCTAAACAAAACAGCTTGAAAACTTCTTTCCCTTTACTAATAAAGAATCCAATCATGAGTTTGAAGACGGACGAGCTGTGCGTAACACAAATATATCGGAAGGTAATTCCGGTTATACTTTTACCGAATGGGCAATATTTAATGATTCAGGAGATAGCGGCACAATAGAGCAACCCAAAAATGCCCCAGAAGATTTTACTCCCAGGATAAGGGAATAGAACAACTTTAATGACCTTCCCTTTTATAGGTGACTTTGCGGAAACCAGTTGATGAGAAAATAGAGACCAACTAAGCTAATAACCTCTATAAAAAACCAAATAAGTTTTGATTGGGTTATTTTTCTATTGGCTTTTTTGTATTGTTCCGCTCCTAGCTTAAACTGTGAGGAAGTTGCATTTCCCTTTTTCCTTGCTAGCTCTAGGCATTCCCTTGAAAATTTATTTAATTGCTTTGAATTCAGTATGATTTTCACCAACTTATAAATCCAAATACAAACAAGTACACCAACAACAACTTTAACCATTACAAATTTTTAGATACACGGAAAGATAGAAAAATGGCCACATTCAAAGAGAATAAAACCATAAAGATAAAACCATTGTACAGACTCCTATTTTTGGGGATCGCACAATTGTCCGGAGCTTTTATGATTTTTAGGCTAGGGGTTTTGGTACTAAAAGAGGAGTGGATAAATGTGGTTTGTTTTTTGATTGCTGCTGGTTTGGTGGTTTGGGCAGGCTATCTCTTTTATGCTTTTTCCAGATATTATAGTTTAAAGAATAACAAGATAGTTTTTAGAAAAGGGCTATTTGTTTTCTTTGGATATGAGTTGAAATATTCAGATTTAAAGAATGTTGAAATAAAAACATACGATTCTGAACTCACCTTGAATATTTATCTAAAACAAACAGAAGAACCGATTCCCTTAACGGCAACATATATGAAGATAAAGGACTTTCATGAGGTGTTCAAAACCCTTGTGGAAGCTCAATCTCAAAATAATCCTGAAGAGTTTAAACCTAGTTTTAGAGGATAATTTTCATCAAAAAGGACGATAGCTATAAGGGATGCAAATACTAATGAAGGGAATGCTGTTAATTCAGCAAACAGCAAACAGCAAACAGCAAACAGCAAACAGCAAACAGCAAACAGCAAACAGCAAAGCAAAGGGAGTAAAATGTCTTTAATCGGTCAAAGTGATACAAATTATGAAAACACTGAATTACTTAATTGCAGTTCTTTTTTTAGTAGCTAATTTAAACTGCAAAACTACATATAACATTGCTAAGGAAAACCTAGCGATGTATGAGGTTATTCAATCTTATATTGAATTTAATACCAATAGCAGCAGTTTGTATTTTAGGACGATAGTCGAGCCATCTTTAGATTCTACCTTTAGCGAAATTGTTGATTATGCCTATTTGAATTCATCAACCAATCTTATTGGAGATAATTCAAAGATGAAGTTTGAAGACATCTTTAAAGAAGAGGAAATAATTCTTTTAAAACAACGGGCGGCAAAGGTTCAAGAAGTCAAACTAAGTCATATTAGATTATCAGGAATAAATATCTCCAAAAAGAAAAATAATGCCTTATCAGTTACAGTGCCAATATTTTCAAGTAATGAAAAATATGCCTTAATGTATGTTGAGGGTAATTCAGGAGGAGATTTATATGTTTTCATTAAGTCAAAAAATACATGGAAACCATATACTATAAGTAATATATGGGTGTCCTAAATACTTGTTAAGTGGATGAGATTCCTTTTTTTAAAAAGGACGATAGCTAAATTTTTGCCCACCAACAGAAGCATCTGCCATTAAACCTGCTTTTGGCAAAGCAAAAACGGCAACCCCTTCTTTGTATTTGGCATTAAAAGCGATACCAGATTTTAGTGCTACGGCAGAAGTCTCGGCGGCAAATTGGAATTTTCCTTCTTTAAAGCGTTGTAAGTCCACTTCAGTTTCAAAAAAGATAACTTCAATAATGGCCTGTCCCCCAGCTTGGAGCCCCACATTAAGTTTTTTAAGGCCAGCCATACCAACCCTCTCGCCTGCTTCATAGACTACGCCATTACCGGAAGCACCTCCAATAATAAAGCCTCCTTTACCTACATTAGGAAACAGAACATACCCAGCTGAATTTTCAAAGAAACGTTCAAGACCACTATCTGCACTTAAAAGAGTCTTTTGGGCTTTTTTGGCATCATTCATTATTTTTCTATCCTTCTTGGTCTGGGCATTCACGCCTGTCATCATCAATAACATTCCAACTAACACAAGGGACTTAAGTACTTTCATTCTATATGTTTAAAGTATATTGAGTGTAAAAATAAAAAAATAGGCCCCTACTTTATGAGAAGGGGCCTATTTTTGGGTTTATCTTAAGAACTTGACTATTTTCCTTTGGGAAAAAGTTTATTGGCCATTATCTCTTCCATTTGCTTTACATGGCGTTCTGTATGTCCAGCCATAAAGATGACTACCTGTAAACCATCTACGGTTCCAAAAGGCAAATCATTACAGTAACGATTTCTTAGATCATCTTCTGTGGTTTTCACATAGTTAATATGCTCACTTCTTTTATCCATAAAAGCTTTAACGGTGGCTTCATGAGAACCAAACTTACCGCTTGGCTCAAAAGGCTCAGATGTTTTTACTCTATTACTTCTGTCCACAATTACTCCCATAAGTTGATCATCTTTAAATTTTAAAGAATCTTTCAATGCAGGGTTTGGTCCAGCGGCAACGGTTTTTTGAATCAATCCTCCAAAAGCGTTTTCAGAAATAGCAATATGCTCCACGCATTCCGCAATGGTCCAGGCCTCTTCTTCCGGCATAAAATTCAATTGTTCTTCAGTAAGTCCATTAAGAACTTTGGTCATATGATCACGAGTTTGTGTCAGGTGCTCAATTGCCATTTTACGCTCATCATCAGTAAGCTTAAAAGTATCTGTGCTAAAGCTGAAAAGCAATAGTGCAACCATTGGTAAAATCAGTTTTTTCATGTGTGATAGAATTTAAAATTAATTATGGGTTTATGGTGTTTTAATGTATAGACGGTTAAAGGTATTGCAATTGGACAAGTTCTTAAATAATCGAATAAAAAAACAAACAGGTACAAAATAGCAAATATACAGCATATTTATACCCTATTAAGGGGTATATGCGCCAAATGGAAGTGTAATTTATGCTAAAACTGGTTTAGCATGAAGGCCAGAAGACATAGATAATACCTATATTTTAATAGTATTTTAATATGAATTGCCTATAATGAAAGCAAGTGTTTTTTTAATTTTATGAAGGCTTAAAAATCATATTTAAACAACAATACTATCATGAGTAAAAATGAAACAAAATCAAATGGTACAAGTGGGTGCCCGTTTATGGGAGGAGCTTTAAACCAAAGTGCTGGCGGTGGCACAACGAACCGCGATTGGTGGCCAAACCAATTAAAATTGAATATTCTTCGTCAAAACTCTTCATTGTCCAATCCAATGGAAGAAGGCTTCAACTATGCTGAAGAGTTTAAGACTTTGGACCTACCAGCAGTAAAACAAGATTTATATGATTTAATGACCACATCTCAAGATTGGTGGCCGGCAGATTATGGTCACTACGGGCCATTCTTTATACGTATGGCCTGGCATAGTGCAGGTACGTATCGTATTCAAGATGGTCGTGGAGGTGCAGGTTCAGGTTCTCAACGTTTTGCCCCGTTAAATAGCTGGCCAGACAATGGAAATTTAGACAAGGCACGTTTATTATTATGGCCTATAAAACAGAAATATGGAAAAAAACTTTCTTGGGCAGATTTACTGATTCTTGCTGGTAACTGTGCGTTGGAATCAATGGGCTTTGAAACCTTTGGTTTTGGTGGTGGTAGAGAAGATATCTGGGAACCAGAACAAGATATATACTGGGGTTCTGAAACAGAATGGATGGGAGACGACAAACGGTATTCAGGAGATAGAGAACTAGAGAATCCTCTTGGAGCTTCTCATATGGGTCTTATCTATGTTAATCCAGAAGGTCCAGGAGGGCAACCAGACCCGATTGGTTCAGGATATGATATTAGAGAAACCTTTGGCCGAATGGCGATGAATGATGAAGAAACCGTAGCCTTGACCGCTGGTGGTCATACCTTTGGAAAAGCTCACGGTGCTGCAGACCCAAATAAGTATGTTGGAGCGGAACCGGCTGGTGCTCCTATTGAAGAAATGAGCACAGGTTGGAAGAACTCTTATGGTACAGGTGTTTTGGATGATACGATTACCAGTGGGATAGAAGGTGCATGGACGCCAAACCCCATAAAATGGGATCATGACTATTTTGAAGTGTTGTTGAACTATGATTGGGAATTGACAAAAAGCCCTGCAGGAGCACATCAATGGACTCCAACAGCGGCATCAAAAGCAAGAATGGCGCCTAGAGCAGGTGATGCTTCTAAAGAACAGCCACTTATGATGACTACAGCTGATATGGCAATGAAGATGGATCCGGCTTATTTGGCAATCTCCAAACGTTTTCATGAAAACCCAAAAGAGTTTGAAGATGCCTTTGCAAGAGCTTGGTTTAAATTAACACACCGTGATATGGGTCCTATACAACGTTATTTAGGATCAGAGGTACCTTCAGAAGAATTAATTTGGCAAGACCCAGTTCCAGCGGCCACAAATGAATTAAATGACAATGATGTAGCTGCATTGAAAGCGAATATATCGTCTTCGGGGCTTTCAGTATCTGAATTGGTATCTACCGCTTGGGCATCAGCTTCAACGTTCCGTGGATCAGATAAAAGAGGGGGTGCCAATGGAGGGAGAATCCGTCTTGCTCCACAGAAAGATTGGGAAGTCAACAACCCAGAGCAATTGGCTAAAGTATTGGATACATTGGGAAGAATTCAAAAAGAATTTAATAGTGCTTCTGGTAAAGAGGTCTCTATTGCCGACTTGATTGTTCTTGGTGGTTCTGTAGGTATTGAGCAAGCAGCTAAGAATGCAGGTGAAGATGTAACCGTACCTTTTACTCCTGGTAGAGGAGATTCGTCACAAGAGCAAACGGATGTTGAGTCTTTTGAAGCGCTGAGACCATTGGCTGATGGGTTTAGAAACTATATTGCTCCTCACCATTCCACTTCAGCAGAAGAATTATTGGTGGATAGAGCGCAATTGTTAACACTTACGGCACCAGAAATGACAGTTCTTGTTGGAGGATTGCGTGTAATGGATGTAAATCATAATCAATCCCAACACGGTGTTTTCACTAAAAATGCGGGGTCTTTAACCAATGACTTTTTTGTGAATGTACTCGACTTAAGTACCAAATGGGAGGCTACTTCAGAAGCTGATAATGTATTTGCTGGTCGTGACCGTGCTACAGGTGAAGTTAAATGGGCAGGTACCCGTGCTGACCTCATTTTTGGCTCTAATACAGAACTTAGAGCTATAGCCGAGGTATATGCGTCAGAAGATTCTAAAGAGCGATTCTTAAAGGATTTTGTTGCGGCATGGACTAAGGTAATGAACCTAGATCGTTTTGATTTGGCTTAGTTTTAGAATGGCATTGCCAAGAAAATTAGAAAAAGAAAATTAATACATAAGACTGCCATAACCACTTACGGTTGTGGCAGTTTTTTTATACCTTTCCATAACAAATGAATAGTAAAGAAGACTTTTTCAATCAAATAAGAAATGGCAATGTTCCGGCGGTTGAAAAACTGTTGGAAACCAATATGGAGTTGTTGGAATCGATAGACGAAAGAGGTTCCACTCCTTTAATTCTGGCTACATACTACGAGCATGAAAAAATTGCTGAACTATTGCTAAGAAAAGGAGCTAAGATTGATTCCAAAGATGGGTCGGGCAATACGGCATTAATGGGTGTATGTTTCAAAGGGTATACCAGTATAGCAAAATTGTTGATAGAAGCAGGAGCCAATGTTAACCAAACCAATGCTATGGGAGCCACCTGTTTAATTTATGCCGCTACGTTTAATCGAATTGAAATTGCCCAATTGCTCTTGGAAAATGGTGTGGATACTTCAACAAAGGATGCTAGAGGAAACACAGCCCTGGACCATGCCAAAATGCAAGGCATAAAACAACTAATAGAACTACTGGAAACCAAGGGTTAACAAACATATTTAATGGACTCAAAAGAACAGCTCAATCTTGTTAAACGAATAAAGGCTATTTCTGAAACAGGTTTGGTATATGCTACAGACCTTTACGCTAGGGAGCGCTATGAAGAACTAAAACAGATTAGCTTAAAGTTAATGGCCTATATGGCGGATTCCCCAATGGAGATCATTAGGGATTTCTTTATACCAGAGAAGGACTATCCCACTCCCAAAGTTGATGTTAGGGGTTTTGTTCTGAACGATAAGAATGAGATTTTGATGGCCAAGGAAAGTGTGGATAGTAAATGGACCATTCCAGGAGGTTGGGCAGATATAGGGAATACACCTTCTGAAATCGCAGTTAAGGAAATTGAGGAAGAAACGGGAATAGAGACAGAAGCGATAAGACTTTTAGCGGTTTATGATAAACAGGTGCATCCGCATCCTCCTGAGCCATACTATATTTATAAGCTTATTTTCTTATGCCGAATGAAGGGGGGAAAACTTAAGGCAGGTTTTGATATGCTTGGAGCCGATTTTTTTCCTTTGGATAATCTTCCAGAGCTTTCAAAAGATAGAATTTTGGAAGCCCAATTGAAGCATTTGTTCCAATTGACCAAATCTTCAGAATCTCAAGTTTATTTTGATTAAAGGAAATGTCACAATATCTCAACATAGCACTTATACAATCACACTTGCTTTGGGAAAACCCGCGAGCAAATAGAGAAGCTTTCTCCAAAAAAATCACTTCTATTCCCCAAGATGTAGATTTAATTATTTTGCCAGAGATGTTCTCTACAGGGTTTACCATGAGCCCAAAGAACATTGAAGCCTCAGAGGGAGAAAAGACTTTAAAATGGATGCAGCAACAAGCAAAAAAGAGTAATGTAGCTGTAGTTGGGAGTATAGTTTTTACAGAAAACAACCAAAACTTTAATAGATTGTTTTTTGTCTACCCAAATGGCGAATACGAGAGCTATGACAAAAAGCACACATTTACTCTAGCAGGGGAGGATAAAGTTTATAAAGCAGGAAACAGTAAATTAATAGTTGATTATAAAGGCTATAAAATCTGCCCTTTGGTCTGTTATGACCTTCGTTTTCCAGTATGGGCCAGAAATGTTGAGGATTATGACGTACTTATCTATGTTGCCAATTGGCCCAAACCACGCATTGCTGCTTGGGATACTCTTCTAAAAGCACGTGCCATAGAAAATATGTCTTATTGTATAGGGGTAAACCGAATTGGATTGGACGGATTAGGTTATGAATACTCTGGACATTCAGCGGTTTATGATGTTTTGGGAAATCAAACGGGATATTCTGAAAAGGAAGAAATTCTATATGCTACCTTGGATAAGGAGCATATTCATTCTACTAGAAAAAAATTAAAATTTCTAGAAGACCGGGATCAATTTAGTCTGTTATCGTAAAGGTCTGTTCCAACTCCCAGTTAGCACGCACGTCGATGACATCTGGATAATAACTCACCTTTTCGGGCTGTAGTTTTTTAAGATAGCTTCCTGTGTCCCAAATACCATTTCCATTATCATCAAAAATAACCCGAATCATATACTTTCCTGGCTCTAAGTTATTAAACTCAAAGGCCTTTGGTACCGTTGCCACAAGTTCGCGCTGGATTTCTCCTTGCTCATTGGTCAATTGTACAATCAAAGGATAACTTACATTGCCACCAATGTTTACCCGCAAGTTTCCATAATCTGCGTAGCTACCAACAGAAAAGTTATAATCCAAGGTATCACTTACCATCCCAAAAAAATCAGTGACTGCTCCTGGTAAAAAAGCAAAACGATAACGCTGATTGGGTTCAACGTCAAAATCAAAATCAAACTTGTTATTGATAGAATCAAGAGTGTAGGTATAAGGAGCCAAGAGAGAGTCGTTGACCACTAATCCAACCTGTGAAGTATCTAAACGACTTAATGGGGTATTGCCAAGAATACTAAAAGAATCTTCAAAATTAAATTTACCTCTAACGCTTGAGTTAAGTGCTATGGAGTCTAAAGGCAGTTTTCGGGTTTTAACCGTAAAAGTGTCAATTTCTTCAAGTTTTTCATTGCTAACTTTAAAAATAATTGAATCCAAATCGGTTGGAGTAAACCAATAATGCAATGTATCCTTTTCCCTATCTTTTAAAAGTACTGTTTTGACTGAATCTGGCAGAATGGTCAAGGGCTCAATTTTAATATCTCTATGGTCCCCTTGATATCCGAATAAAATATGGTTTTTGGCCACATAGCTGGGAACGGAAATATTATACCCTGGTTCTTCCAGAAATAGATTCAATAAATAAATGGAATCTGTTGGTATGGTAATCGTGTCTTTTAAAAAACCAATCTTATCCTGTCTTTGATCAAAGAGGTTATTTTTATTTAAATCCTTAATCCCTACCATAACATATTTACCTGCCTTTAAATTTTTAAGCTCAAAAAATGGAAGACTGTCCAATGTATTGGTAATATAATTAGGGGGACTTTTATAGATGGTGGAATCTGTATAGGCAGTATCTAACTCATACAACATTACACTTATAAACTGATCTGCTTTGCGGTTGAATGCGTCTTTTACGGCTCCAGATACGCTTAAAGAATCAATATAGGAGCCTGTTGAAAAAACGTATGTTAGAAAACTATTGGGGTTTCCTTCATTATGATCAACGATACTCTGACCAAAATTAAGTGTATATGTAGTGTTTTCTTTTAGGGTGTCCTTAAGAATAACTTCAATATACTTGCTTGCTCCGCCCAACGGTCTTACTTCAGGAAGGTTCTTTAGTGGGGGTGATACAATAAGCTGATTCTGGACATCCTCCAGCTTTATATATTCATCAAAATACAAACGTATTTTTTTGGCTTTAAAATTGGTGGTAAAATTGTCAGGCTCGGTACGCAAGAGCTCCGGTGGAGTTTTATCTTCTGGTCCCCCTGTTGGATTTCCTCTTTTAGCGCATTGCCAAAGTGCCAAACCTATTAAGGTAAGAAAGATATAGCTTAGTAGTTTTTTTAGGTATTGCATGTTAAAAACTAGTCTGGAACAAAGAAACAACTAATTTAAAAATTGGAAACAAGCATTAATAAAATTTAACCTCATGGAACAACGGCGATGCTCAGAACCGAAATGTCAATATTTCCAATTTGGTGAAGTTTTTTTGCGCAAGCCTCAATAGTAGCACCAGTGGTAATAACATCATCGACCAACAAAACATGATTAAAATCCATTTTGGAAGAAGTATTCAATTGAAAAACTTCTTTTGTGTTCTCCCAACGTAATTGCCTATCCTTTTTTGTCTGTGTTTTTGTGTTGATGATTTTGGTAAGCACATCATCTCTATAATCTGCTTTGATGGATGCAGCAATGTTTTTGGCAAACAGAGCTACTTGGTTATATCCTCTTTTCTTTATCTTTTTTGGGTGTAAGGGCACTGGAATTACCACATCAACATTTTGTAGCATTTCCTCATTTTCCAAAAAGGAACCGCACCAATCCCCAAAAAACACCCCTATTTGCTCTTGATTTTTATATTTTAAATGGTGTAACAGGTTTTTTACAACACCATTTTTGGTAAAAAACACGAAAGAAGCTGCTTTTTTTATAGGAATTCTCCCATAAAATATAAGATCTACTGGGTTCTCATCAGCATAGTTGTAATCGGTGAGTGGTAATTCATGTCGACAAACGGTACATAAAATGCTTTCTCCTCTAGATAATTGTGCATTACAAC
This sequence comes from Flagellimonas sp. CMM7, assembly GCF_021390195.1. Classification (NCBI taxonomy): domain Bacteria; kingdom Pseudomonadati; phylum Bacteroidota; class Flavobacteriia; order Flavobacteriales; family Flavobacteriaceae; genus Flagellimonas; species Flagellimonas sp. CMM7. The sequence goes on from NZ_CP090003.1 coordinate 2,224,156, forward strand.
CAAAACAGACCAATGGCAATAGGATGTTGTTAATATCGTTTAGTATCTTAGCCAACCTTTTTATATTCAAATCTTATTGCATATTATAGTAGTGTATTAACCCATGGATGCCCAGGATAACAATTTCAACTACAAGATTATTTTTGCAGCACTAGTTGCTGTAATTGTGGGTATTTTAATAGCCTTCTACTACAGTTATGCGCAGTCCAATAATCAAATGTCTTTTTTAGAGCAGGAAAAATCTCTTCTGGTGAAGGATTTAACACTCATGAAGGCAGAGGTAGATCGATTGTCTGGACTTAATGAGGTTAATGATATCGAGTTGCAGACTTCACGATTCAAGGTACGACAATTATTGGACTCAGTAGGCCGTCTGAATTTCAGCATTACCAAATTAAAAGAAACTCGTAAAGAGCTTCGTATGCTGGAGGTTAAGTTTGATAGTTTAAAACTCAAGAATAATTTTCTTAGGTACAACAATAGCTTAATGGCCAGTAGGTTTGAAGAAACGCGAAAGCAGTTGGAAGATGCAAGAGGAAGGGCAAACAACATGGAGCAAGCAGAGTCTTTATTGCGTGAAACCAATAAAGAACTTAGCAGAGAACTTAAAATTAAAAGCTATTTAAAACTACAAGATGCCGAGGGCAGTGGTTTTAGATTAAGAGCAGGAAGACCTTTAAAAACCAATAAAGCTTCAACCATTGAAAAATTAAGAGGTTGCGTCACCATTTTAAGTGATGAAACCGAAAATGGGGATGTAAAAGTACTTTACCTACAGTTTTTAGGCCCTAATATGGCTGTTATAGAAGACAATGCCAGTACTATTTCGGTTAGTGGTAACACCTACAGCAAAAAAGTGGAAATCGTTTACACAGGAAAAGAGATCAGTGTTTGTGACGCTATTACGGTTCCTGAAGCATCCTTGCAAGAGGGAATTTATACCCTTAACGTTTTTGAGGACGAAAGACTTCTCGCTTCTACAGAATTTCAGTTGAAATAAATCACTTCTTTTAGGGTAAAATTCTATTTTTGCCCAATGGCAAATCAGGAAGACATTTTTAAGAAGGTTATCTCTCATGCAAAGGAATATGGATATGTGTTCCAATCCAGTGAGATTTATGATGGACTCAGTGCAGTGTATGACTATGCGCAGAATGGAGCTGAGCTAAAGAAGAATATTCGCGAATATTGGTGGCAGGCCATGGTTCAGCTCAATGACAACATTGTTGGGATTGATGCCGCCATTTTTATGCATCCTACTACTTGGAAGGCATCTGGGCACGTTGATGCTTTTAACGACCCATTAATAGATAACAAAGATTCCAAAAAAAGATATCGCGCAGATGTTTTGGTTGAAGATTATGTAGCCAAGATAGAAGCTAAAATAGATAAAGAAGTTGCTAAAGCAGCCAAACGCTTTGGGGACAGTTTTGATAAAAAACAATTTTTGGAAACCAATCAGCGCGTAGTTGACTACAAAGCTAAAGGAGATGGTATTCTAAAACGCTTGGGCAAATCTTTAGAAAATGAAGATTTGGTTGACGTAAAGGCACTGATTGAAGAATTGGAAATTGCCTGTCCACTTTCAGGTTCTAAAAACTGGACAGATGTTAAACAGTTCAATTTAATGTTTGGCACTAAGTTAGGAGCTTCTGCAGATAGCGCAATGGACCTTTACCTGCGCCCGGAAACGGCTCAAGGTATTTTTGTAAATTTTTTAAATGTTCAGAAGACGGGTCGAATGAAGATTCCCTTCGGAATTGCCCAAACCGGAAAGGCGTTTCGTAACGAGATTGTTGCGCGCCAGTTCATTTTCCGTATGCGGGAGTTTGAACAGATGGAAATGCAATACTTTATTAAACCGGGCACGCAACAGGAATGGTATGAAAAATGGAAGGAAAAGCGAATGAACTGGCATCTCTCATTAGGTATGGGAGAAGATAATTATCGTTTTCACGATCATGAAAAGTTAGCACATTATGCAGATGCTGCCGCTGATATTGAATTTAAATTCCCTTTCGGATTCAAAGAGTTGGAAGGGATTCATTCCCGAACGGATTTTGATCTAAGTCAGCATGAAAAATTTTCTGGTAAAAAACTTCAATATTTTGACCCCGAAGAAAACAAAAGTTATGTTCCTTATGTCTTGGAAACTTCAATAGGGTTAGATCGAATGTTTTTGGCGGTATTTTCCAATTCATTGCAAGAAGAAGAACTGGAAAACGGAACAACAAGAACAGTACTAAAACTTCCAGCAGTATTGGCGCCGACCAAAGCTGCGATTCTTCCTCTTTTAAAACGAGACGGACTACCAGAAGTCGCCCACAAACTTGTGGATGAGCTTAAATGGGATTTTAACGTGGTCTATGATGAAAAAGATGCGGTGGGTCGTCGTTACCGTCGTCAAGATGCTGCAGGAACTCCATTCTGCATTACTGTAGATCATCAAACTTTAGAGGATGAAACTGTCACTATTCGTCATAGAGATACAATGGAGCAACAACGTGTGTCATTATCTGAAGTAAAAGAAATTATTGCAAAGGAGGTTGATATGCGATACTGGTTACAACGCATTTAATCAAGCGAGTTGTCCTGTAAGCTAAAACAACCCGGTGATTTCACCATCCTCGTTAACATCTATACCTTCAGATGAAGGGTGCGCAGGCAAGCCCGGCATTCGCATGATGTCACCAGTAATTGGGACCAGAAACCCGGCACCAACGGCTATTTCAATTTCTCTGACAGTAATGATAAAGTCTTTTGGTCGTCCCAAAAGTTTGGGATTATCTGATAGCGATTTTTGGGTCTTTGCAATACAAACGGGTAAATGATCTAAGCCCAAATTGGAGATTTTTTTCAAATGGGCTTTCGCTTTTGAAGTATAATCTACATGTTCCGCACCATAAATTTCGGTGGCAATAGTGCTAATTTTATCCATAACACTGGAATTCCAATCATACAAAGGCTTAAAATCCGAAGCATTGGACTCCACTACGTCAATGACATGTTGTGCCAATTCTTCTGCACCTTCGCCGCCTTTGGCCCAAACTTCGGCCAAGGCCACTCGAATACCTTTGGATGATGCCAGTTGTTTAATTACCTCAATTTCAGCATCCGTATCGGTAACAAACTTGTTAATGGCAATCACAGGAACTATATTAAATTTTGCAATATTCTCCAGATGTTTTTCCAAGTTGGGCAGGCCTTTTTTAAGAGCCTCTACATTGGGTTCAGTTAGGGACTTGATATCTGCCCCACCATGATACTTAAGAGCGCGTATGGTAGCCGTAAGAACAACCACTTTCGGTTTTAAACCGGCACTCTGGCATTTGATGTCAAAAAACTTTTCAGCCCCCAAATCAAATCCAAAACCAGCTTCGGTAACGGTATATTCAGAGTAAGACATGCCCATTCGGGTAGCAATTACGGAGTTGGTTCCTTGCGCAATATTGGCAAACGGCCCTCCATGGATAATTGCAGGATTCCCTTCTATGGTCTGCACTAAATTGGGCTTAACGGCATCTTTGAGCAATGCGGTCATGGCACCTTCGGCTTTAAGGTCTTTGGCGTAAATAGGCTCTTTATCAAATGTATAGCCTATGAAAATGTTCCCTAGGCGCTCTTTTAGGTCACTTAGATTTTCAGCCAAACAAAGAATAGCCATAATTTCGGATGCAGCAGTAATATCAAAACCGGTTTCCCTGGGCACTCCAGAAGTGGTTCCTCCCAGACCTACAATAACATGACGTAGGGAACGGTCGTTCATGTCCATAACTCGTTTCCAGCCAATGGTCCTTGGATCTAAGCGCAAAGATCTTGTCTTGCTTTGAATATTGTTGTCAATTACTGCGGACAAGAGGTTATGGGCCTTTTCAATGGCGGCAAAGTCACCCGTAAAGTGGAGATTTATGTCCTCCATGGGGAGCACTTGAGAATACCCACCTCCAGTGGCGCCACCTTTTATTCCAAAAACAGGCCCCAAAGAAGGTTCCCGTAGAACGACAGTGGTCTTTTTGTTTAATCGATTTAAACCTTCGGTCAGTCCAATGGACATGGTTGTTTTTCCTTCTCCCGCTGGCGTCGGAGAAATGGCTGAAACCAGGATAAGATGGCTTTTGTCCAAATTCTTCTTGTCAATCGCCTCTAAAGGTAACTTAGCTTTATATTTACCATACATTTCAATGTTATCAGGATCTACTCCAAATTTTTTTGCAATTGTTGAAATGGGTTGAAGTGTTATGCCTTTGGCAATTTGCAGATCGTTCATTGAAAGGTGTTTTGAGTTAATTCCGAAGGCCTAAAAAAGCACTTCGTTTTACGACATACAATATACTATAATCAAGTGATTATTTAAGCTCGTTTGTTTTCCCTTTTCTTTTTAAAATAGGTTTTATCGGCTATATAAATAGTTTTCTCAACCCGGCAATAGACTATGGTTTGATCCTGGTTGGTGAGTGAGGTGGTTTTAAGAATCTCCATTTCATTATTATGGGCGACATGGTTTCTGATTTCGTCCAGTTCTTTAAGGGTGTAGGTGAAGTTGGCATATAGGTTTTCCTTTGCCGGACGTTTAAAAAATACTTCTGCTGATTTATCCCAAACCACGAAGTCTGTACCCAGCAAATTGATTAATTGCACCATAGGAATTGGGTCCACTGCTGAAAACATACTACCTCCAAAAATAGAATTAACGTAGTTTCTGTTTTTGTATGTAATAGGAAGTTTTATTGTAATATTTAATAGATCTTCAGAAACATGAATGATCCTTCCTGTACTTCTGCGATACATTGGAGATAGGTTAAAACCATATTTAAAGAGGGTATGTTTTTTAACAAACTTGGATCCTACCTCTGCTAAATTTTGATATAACGACATCTGATTTTCTAATTTGGAGATTGAGCACTGATAAAACGATAATGACCTATAATCCTAAAGTCAAAAAGCATGTCTTCTAAGACTTGACCTCGTCCAATATTGTGGACTATTAGGTTCCGTTTGTGATCCCTCGATTTTTTATCTACCACAATACCAATATGAGTAATAGCCCCTCTTAGGTTCCAACATACAATATCTCCTGGAAGGTAGTCTTCAGCATTATTTGATATTGATTTTTCTGCACCTATACGCTTAAAGAAAGTCATTAGATTAGGAACTCGTCTATGATCAATGTTTTTATCTGTGGAACTAAGGCCCCAAATTTTGGGATAAGCGTTAAAATTGGCTTTCATATCTTCATGTACTAACTGCTGCAGATCAACACCTATTTTCCTATATGCCCTAATTATAACATCGGTGCAGACGCCTTTGTCACTTGGTACATCTCCATTGGGGTAGTCAATCGAAAAATAACTTGGGTCATAGGTTACGTCCTGTTTTGTCAATTCCAGAGCACTTTCAACCAAATCAACTTCCTCAATTACAGTTTGGGACCAAACCATATTGAAGAGTAACACTAGGAGTATTAAAAGAGTTCTTTCCATAAGCCTCATAATGCTAAGATAACAAGCAAAGTAGTAAAGAAATATACTTTAACGTTGGGTTATGAATTGCCCACTATTTATGAATCCTTTAGCTATATGATCTACTAAATGGTGGTGCTTATTCCATGATTGATACACTTCCATACCCCATCCTTCAACCAATTGCTGACATTCCGCTTCGTTTTTTGAATTATGAATAATATGCGTAGTAGTAATGTTCCCGCGTTCCAATACTTCTGGTGGATTTAAAAACTCATTGGGGTCACCTTTTTTATAGACGTTTAAATAATCACTAAGCCTAGGTGATAAATCATAGTTCCAGACAACGTTATAGGCAAACATTAAATGTTGTCTTGTAAGGTGAAAATGGTTGCTCCACCGGCCATGTATTTCTGGGTGCTGGAGTGTATGTGCATCAACACTCAAGAAACGATATCTATGGTTTTCCTTTTTGGAATAATCCAAAAATTGAAAACCCAAATTGAAAATCTCTAAACATTCATGTATGTTTCTTGTGGTATTGGCTCCGCAAAACTGACAGTTTCCGGTTTCTAGAAGAGTAATTCCATTCTTTTGAGCAAGGTCTCTATAGTCTTGCATATTTTTTGTTATAGCCCCAATAAGGGGAGGTGCTTTATATTATGGTAGGTTAACGCTGCTTTAATACACTGCTTTAGTTCTACTTCTGGAAGTTTGTCATCCAGTTGAAAAACAATGGCTCGATTTTTCTCAAAAGTAAACAAGTCTTTAAACACTATTCTGAACGAAGGGACCAATTGGCTTGTACATTTAAAATATAGCGCATATTGGTTTGGTGTTTTGGATTTCCAGTCCATGCGCAACGTACTCCCTTTTTTGGCCAAATAACTTGGCTCACCCCATTTGAGCGTTTCCTCCAAAACCTCGATTTCATCTACTTCCTCTGCTACTTCTAAAACCAATTGTCTAAGGGCTTCCATTTTCTCCTTCACCAAATCGGGATAATTACTGAAAACGACTTTAACTTCCGGGTTTGCCTGTATTTGTAAAGCCTTCATTTTTGCTAACCGTGATTTTTGATTCAATCTTGGTGTTTGGATATTACTTTGTTGCCTTAATTTGTTCAACACCTATATTTTCCAAAATAGCGTTTACTTTTGGCAAATCTTTCTTTAGAATCCCATTTAAGTTGCCAAGATGTTCTTCAAGTTCGGCAGAAAGTTCCTTGTATACTTTGTACGTCCCATTGGTTGGCTTGGCATCGCCGCTTTCAACGCTTCGCCTTAGAGAAGCCAATCGATTATTTAGTTTTATCGGAAAATTCAAAGGATCTTGACCTGATTGATTTTTAACCTGATAGAGTTCTTCTTCAATTGCAGTTATTTTGTTCAGGAAAGGAGTAATGGTCTTTTTGGTGGCAGCACTGGAGATTTTTTCCTTGTTCGCCTGAATTACATCACGCATTTTTCTAATATGTATGACCGCTTCGTTAGCCGAGCTGGTCTTCTGCATAATGTTATTGGCCAGCTCAAACTGTTCTTTTAAATCAGCTTCTGTAATTCCTTTAAGATTAGGATCTATAGTAACGGAAAAAGGATAGGTTTTCTCATAATCCTTTGTTTTCATTCTAACTTTGTAGGTGCCCAAAGGAGCTTTGGGACCTCTTTGAGGACGAGCACTCCAAATAATCATTCCCTCAAATTCCGTAGCGCCAGGATATCTCAAATCCCAGGTAAAGGTATTAATGCCCTTCGCAGTAGTGGGTTTTGATGAGCCACCCTTTTGCCACCATGGAATATTGGGATCTTCTTCATATTCAGGCTTGCTTCCGGTAAACGTATTGATGAGGTTGTCATTGGCATCCAAAACTTCAAAAGTGATGGTGTCCAATTGCTCTTTCAGATAATACTGGATAGATGCATCTTGAATACCTCTAATGGCATCCGAAGGCTTAAAAAGGATGGCAGATTGATTTTTCATATTATCCTTATACTGCCTCAAGGGGTGAATATCATCCAAAATCCAAAATCCACGTCCATGGGAACCCAAAACCACATCATTGTCTTTAACCACTAAATCGCGGATTGGCGTATCTGGCAGTTTTAACTGTAAACTTTTCCAGAGCACTCCATCATTCATGGAAAAATAGACACCATGCTCAGTTGCTAAAAACAACAATCCTTCTCTTACCGGATCTTCACGAATTGCTCTTGCAAAATGCCCGTCTTCTATTCCTGTTATGATTTTCGTCCATGTTTTGCCATAATCATGCGTTTTAAAGACATAAGGTTGTCTGTCATCCACTTGATAGCGGTTGGCAGCTACAAACAAAGTTCCCGGGCGATGTTTAGATTCATCTATAATACTAACTCGAGAGAATTTTGGTAAATCCTTAGGGGTAATGTCCTGCCAATTTTCACCTCCGTCTCTTGTGATATGTATTTTTCCATCATCTGATCCCGCCCAAATGGTGTTGATATCATGGAAGGAAGGTGCCAATGCAAAAACGGTCGCATAAATTTCAGGTCCGTTCATATCCATGGTGATTATACCGCCTGTTTTTCCCAAGGTAGTGGGGTCCGCATACGTTAGATCTGGACTGATTTTCTCCCAAGATTGTCCATCATCCGTTGTTTTCCATACATGCTGTGAACAGGTATACATTATGTTGGAGTCCTGTGGAGCAAACATAATGGGAAAGGTCCATTGCCAACGTTCTGGAAGTGCTTCGGCAGGTTCTCCAGAAAAAAACCTCGGATATACTTGAATATCTCTAGACTGTCCATTACTGCGGTCGTAACGGGTGAGTAATGCGCCTTGACTCCCGGCATAAAAAATATCCAGATTCTCGGGATGTTGGGTAATCCATCCACTTTCGCCACCGCCTACAGCGTAAAACCATCCATGGTTAGGACCTCTTGCCTGCATATGGTCCCATCCGTCACTGGGCATGGCCAAAGTGCTATTATCTTGTTGCGCACCGGCAACATGATAAGGCACATCGTTCGTGGCCATAACATGATAAAACTGAGTGGTTACATAATCCTGTTCTGTCCAGCTTTTTCCTCCATTGATACTTACATTTCCGCCCCCGTCATTGGAATTGATCATACGATTTGGATTGGAGGGATCAATCCACAAATCATGATTGTCGCCATGAGGCGTTTTTATAATAGTATCAAAAGTCTTTCCGCCATCTGTAGATTTATAAAATCGGGTATTGAGACCATAAACCGTTTCTTTGTCCAAAGGATCGGCATAAATTCTGGAATAATAAAAGGCGCGTTGTCTTAGTTTACGTTCATCGTTGGTACGTTCCCATGTCTTACCGGCATCATCTGAGCGAAAAACACCACCTTCATTTGCTTCTACAATGGCCCAAACGCGATTCGAATCTACTGGAGAAACCGTAACCCCAATCTTTCCTATAGGTCCAGCGGGCATTCCAGCATTACCGGTTAGGTCTGTCCAAGTATCGCCGCCATCTACCGACTTCCATAGCTTACAATCGCCGCCACCGCCCCACATTTTCCATGCTTTACGCTGTACTTGCCAGGTGCTGGCATATAAAACTTTAGGATTGTTTCGGTCGATGATCAAATCGACAGCACCAGCTTTTGGGCTTGTATACAGTACCTTTTCCCAAGTTTCACCACCATTTTTACTTCTAAATACTCCACGTTCTTCATTATCACCATACGGATGTCCCAATGCTGCAACGTAGACAATATCTGGATCCGTTGGGTGAATTCTGATACGGGACACCGCCTGTGTTTCTTTTAGGCCTAAATGGCTCCATGTTTTTCCACCATCAATCGTTTTATAGACACCATCACCCTGAGTAATGCTTCCGCGCAATTGTACTTCTCCCATACCGATGTAAACGATATCTGGATTGGTTTCTGCTACTGCCACGGCCCCTACAGATGAACTGGTTACCTGTCCATCAGTAACAGCTTTCCATTCGTTACCTCCATCTGTGGTTTTCCATAATCCGCCACCGGTAGCACCAAAATAATATTCGTTGGGTCTAGTAGGACTACCCGCACATCCTAAAGATCGCCCGCCCCTACTTGGTCCAATGTTACGCCACTCCAGCCCTTCATAAAAATTTTTATGAATTGTTGTTGATTTAACTGTTGCTGTTTTGTCTTGCGCCAAAAGGGTAAAGGCACAATTTAGAAAAGCGAATAGAAATACAAATTTGACTTGTTCTTTCATTTTTGAAGGTATTTTGTGTTGGTTCTAGAGGGACTAAAAAATGTTCTATATAATAATCTACAAGATACTATAATCAGGTGAGAAAAAATGATAGGAAAAGGCGTTGGGTTTTTTTAAATGGGACTATGGGTTATTGGTTTTTTCGTTGTGCTTTTATATAAACATCAATAAGATCAGGACGGTCATTTACAAAGCGAAGTGTAGTCAACCCATCCTCATTCTGAGAAATTATTGCCGGAATGGAAGATGTGGTCAAAAACCAACCGAAAGGTAGTACCACCGTGTTTCTATTTCTGCCAAAACTCCTATCCCACACCAATTGATTTTTATAGACCATGTAACGATTGGCATCTGTGTAGGTTTCAGTAATGCGAAGGCGTTTGGTTTCCCCTTCTTTTAGGGGATCATACCAGATAGCAACGACTTCTGTTTCTGGAGTGATTTCTGAATTGATGGTAATGCCGCGTTTTGAAATTGCCTCTCCTTTCAAGGTTTCAACCTTTAATTCTTCCCCAGTATCCAAGATAATCGCGGAGGGTTTAGAGGCCTTACTACCAGGTCTAACAACATTTATGTAGCGATCTATACCAGGTCTTGTTTCGGTATAATCGTGATATAACAAAAAGGAATGGGTTTCTGGTTGCTGTAAAAAATAAACGATGTCCCTGTTTTGAAATGCACGCTCGTTAAACTGCCAACCCAAACGTGCTTTAGAGGCATCTCTTCCGCTTCCGTTTGTGGGCACATAACTTTCTTCTTGGGGCAATTCTATTTTTGAAGTGAGCTTTGTTGCTTTTATTGCAAGCGGCACTGCCTGCGCATCACGATTTAGGAAGCTTACCTTAATACGGGCATCATCTGTAAGTTGCACTTGTGATGGGTAATTGCAATGGGTTAACTCATAACCCGCAGGTAATATAATGCTATTGCGTTTTATACCCAATGATCTTGAAAATACAATGGTATTACCTTCACTAAAATAACTGGCAGGGTCTTTATAGGTTTTGTCAATACGTATTCTTGCCTGTCCACCATTAGGAATGGGTCGCGCCAAGGTCACCTGAAGATAGTCGGTGTCTTCGAAAGCATTAGCCAATCCGTTTTGTGCAGCGGTTTTTCCATCTACAATCTCCCAGACCAATGTTTTTCCTGAAAAGAGATCCCAAACTTTGTTTACCGTGTGTTCGCTTCCTTTTCTGAGCGTGTTCCAGTAGTATTTAGCGCCAGAGGTTGTTCCGCTTACATCATACACAATTCGAAAAGATTGGGTATCCGGTGCTAGAAGTTCGTATTGGGTATAGCTATCTGTCTGCGTTTGTTGTGCTTGCAAATAGAAGGAAAACAACAAGAGGAAAAAAAGAAGTGCCGTGGCTGATGTATGTTTTATGCTCATGAATGGTTTTTAGTCTGTGGTTTTATTATCAATACGCCAAGGCGGGTTTAACCTGTTTTCTCCAGCATGGTATAGAATGATTTGATTTCCATCCATATCTTTTAATCTTGCTTCTCGCCAAAGCCACGGTCTATCACTGGGAGGCTCGTCAAAAACGATTCCTTTTTGGGTGAGGTCGGCTACATACCCATCCAGATTGTCGCACTCAAAATAGACATAAATACCATCGCCTTTTGGCAATTGTTCCGCCAAATGTATAGAAAAAGTGGCAGGCCCATCTGGGCACTCAAAACGAGCATAATGGGGTAGGGCCTTTACGATTAGGGTTAACCCCAGTTTTTCATAAAAAGGGATTGATTTTGTTAGATCTAAAGAGGGGACGGTTATTTGGTTGAGGTTCATTGTTTGTAATTGCGGTTATACATTGTCGTACGCAGTTTTTATTTCTATCAGCACTACTTCATTCCTTATTCGTAATTCACTGAATATTTTACCTGGACAAAGTCATTAGCAAAAGCACTTGCTTTAGCTTTTTCAAGTTTAATGTCTTTTAATGTTTTTCCAAATAAAGGAATTCCTTCTCCAAGTAATACAGGAACTTTGGTTATGATTATTTCATCAATCATTTGAAGATTAATAAAGGATTGAATAGTTTTCCCCCCATCTATATAGGCATGCTTGAAACCTTCTTTTTCCAATGAAGCAACCAAGCTGTTAATATCTCCGGAGTACATTTCTATTTTTCCTTTTAGATTGTCAGGGGCTTCTTTTATCGTGTTGCTTAATACAACAATGCGCAGGTCACCGTAAAACCATTGCTCAGGTGTCAAATTCATATTGGAAATCATTTCCATACACTTTCGTCCCATAATCATACAATCTACAGAATCCATAAAAGCTTGAAATCCCATATCTTCTGTTCCCATATCAGCTTCCAAATCACCTGACGTATGCAACCAATCAACATTCCCGCCTAGTTTGGCAATAAAACCGTCTACACTCGTAGCTATATAAACTGAACACTTCATATCTGATTTCTATTTTTTTAATGGCATACAACGGTACGGCTAAGCGTAGTGCGGAGGCAAGGAAACCTTTCGTTTCCGTCTGTGCACGAAGCTAAAGCTTATTGTTTTGCTTTTTCTTTTTTTGTTCCAAAGCTAAATCTATAAGATTTAGCGACATTATAAATATACACTGACCTTACGGTTTTGCCCTAAAGTCCGCATTACGTTTAGGTATTGTTGGGCGCAGTTTTTCTCCGTACGAGTGCGCGTTTTTCATCACGTTTTGCTTTGATTTTTTCTGTCCGAGTTAGAAGTCCATCTGCAACAGCTGCGTTTGAGTGAAGTCCATTTAATCAAACTTGCTCAAGGTTTTTTTCGAAGGTTTATTCTCTCGACTAAAATTGCATTAAAACGGATGTCAAAATCACTATTTACATTCTCAATTTCCATTGAGCGAACAAAATCCTCCATTTCTCTACCGAGTTGCATTTTGTCAAAAGTCAATAAACTGTCAAGATTATATTTTCCAACTACACTTCGTACGCCTGACCTAACAATAGATTCTGCTAAATCGTCACTTTTATTATTCTCAGAAATGAAGAAGCCTTTTTCATCAAAAAGATGTTCTCTCTTGGACTCAAAAACATAAAAAATCCGTGAATATGTTATTAACTCCTTTCCATCTTTGGACAGGGCAGTTGTTTCCACTAGATTTTCAAATTGTCTCGATTCCTTATTAGTTTTTCCAACACAGCCAAGAATAAAAATCATTAGAATTAGTGTTGATAGAATTTTACTGCTTTTCATATTAAAATGGATGTTTCAAATTGCGCCCAACTTGTTTATATAGATGTAAAATACATTCGTATACCCCTAAATATAGTGGATAATCGCTGTATTTTGTAAGTGATATTTGTGATTTTAGTTAGAAAAGATAGGCGATTCTTGCACCTCCATAAAAGTTTCTGTCGTTACCGGGATAAAAATAACGAGGCAGGGCACCACCAAAACTGGAGGCATTGATCAATACAGATTGAGCGTAATTCGTATCAAACAAATTGTTTGCTCCAATATTCAATCCTAGCGAAAAATGAGAAGATAAACTGGTCCGGTAGGCCAGCTTGGCATTAAAGACATTAAAAGATTCACTATCCAAGGTATTGGCATCCGTTAGGGGAATCTTATCCACAAATTGATGGGTAAGGTTCAGTTGCAGGCCATTGGTATGGCGTAAATCCAGACCAGAGGCAATCCTATTTTTGGGGACACCTGTTAGCGGATTGCCAGAAAAATCATTTTCACCATCCACAAAATCCACAAAGCTATGGTCGCTCAAGGTATAGCTGAGGTAAGGAGAAAGTACCATCTTTGGAGAAAGCCGTAACGCATATTTGACATCCACCTCTAAACCTTGGTGACGCGTTTCACCAGCATTCCTGCCGATAAATTGGTCTTCGCCCACCCGTTGGGCAACCAGCAGGTCGTTAATATTCATCCTAAATGCCGTGAGATTAAGGGATAATTTCTTTTTTAAAAGCGCAACATAAGCACCCAGCTCATAATTGGTCCCGGTTTCTTGTGCAATATCAGGATTGATCACCCCATCTGGTGTTAAGGTTTCTTCTAAGCTGGGATTGGAAAAGCCGCGACTTATATTGGCATATACCTGTCCATTTTTAAAGAGGTATTGCAATCCAAAATTCGGCAAAAGAATTGCATCAAAATCCCGTTCTGCGGAAGTGTTTTCATTTCCTTGATTGAACAGGTCTTGGAAGTTATAGTTGGTCTTGTTAAGGTTGAGCCCTAGTTGTGCCGAGAATGATGGTGTAAAAGGATAGGTGAAAGATCCAAACAAATTTAACTGCCTTCTAAACTCCCGGTTTCTACTCAGGCGATCTCCTTGTAAACTGCCATTGCCATTGTTATCTTGGAACAAGTTCTGAAAAGTGCCCCAGTGGTATTCGTCCTTATAAAGCTCTCCTCCCAAAGTGTATTGTGCCTTGCCCAAATTTCCTTCAAATTGGCTGCGCAATCCAAAACCGTTGGTAAACTCATCTAAAATGTTAAATGGGCGTGGCTCGTAGTGGTCCAAGTACGAATAAAAAATACTTGTAGTATTTTTTAGGTTCTGATTGAATTCATGTGAATATGATATTCCTGCCAAGGTATATTTGTTTGCTTCAAAACCTTGTGCGGCCAACCAATTGCCTGCAGCTCGGGTAGGGTCTTCATCAAAATCTGTTTGATTAATGGAACTTGGAATCTGAGCGGTGTAATCTATATAGTTGATCAGTACCCCCAAGCTGCCTTTGGAACTAATTTTAGCGTTGGTATTCAGTAAAAAACCATCACGATCAAAGTTGTTGTTTTGTCTGTACCCATCGATTTCAAAATGATTGTAGCTAAAGGTTAAATCAAAGTTTTGCTGCGAATGTTGAAAGGAAAGATTCTCTTTTAACATGCCATAAGAGCCTACAGTAAAGCTATTGGCCAGTTTGGTCTCTTCAACTTGAAGGTTTTTGGTGTCCAATAATATGGCACCACCCAAATTGGCTCCAAAGGAGGTGGCTTTTGGTCCTTTGATGATTTCAATGGACCCCAGGTTTTCAAAATCAAAGGCTTCAATGGTTGATGATCCCGTGCCATTGGTAACGGGAATACCATTAAAATACAAACGAAGCTTGTCCGTGCCAAAGGGTGTTCGTGCACCCACACCTCTAATGGTAATCCTATTGGTGTTTAAAGCGCCAGAGAGAATATAAACTCCAGCCACCTGATTCATGGCGGAGGCAATATCTATAGGATTGAATTTTTCAAAAGTAGCAGGACCAATAGTTGAGGCAGCTGTAATTCCTGTTGCTTTCTTGGCAATCACATCTTCTATGAGAATAATCTCGTCCAATTGGGTAACAGAATCTTTTTTAACCTCCTGTGCAATCAGTTGTGCGATAAAAAGTGAGAATAGAATTGAAAAAAGACCTTTCATATAATTTATGGGGTAATGATTAAAAATAGGATTAAAAAAGTAGCTACTTTTTTAGTCGGATTGTTTTTCCCTTTTTGGCACTTTCTCTCGCTGCATCCAAAATTTCCATCACCACCATATTGTTTTCTAAAGAAGAAAGGTTGTTGGGCGGAAGGGTAATTTTATTTTTGACCACTGCAGCAAAAACGGAAAAGGGATCGTTCATGGGCGCTTGTCTTTCTTCAAGGGTAAATTGCTCTTCGCTAAAGCCATCATAGCCTTCTGCCATGCGAATACGTAAGTTGTTACGATTATCAGCATAAATGGCTCCAGTTAACCCATAGATTTCCATGTCTTTTCTACCTATTGGCCAGTTCCAAGAAGGCTCTAAAATTGCTTGAGCATCATCATAGGTAAGAATGATAGTGGCATCATCATCTACCTTGGGATTATTTTCTGCCTGCAATTGTTGGGTGACTGCAGTAACAGTGTTTGGTTTTTGCCCTTTTTTAAGCCAGGTCATTAAGTTGGCACCATAACATCCAAAATCCATGATAGCGCCTCCTCCATTATCTTTTGGATCCAATAGCCAATCCAAAAACTCACTATTGATTCCCAGTTTGGCGGGACCGCGATGCCCATCTCTTACTATGACTTTTCTTAAATCCCCAACTTTTCCCTGATCTAATAGTTCTTTTGCCCTATGGTTGGTGGGGTACCAAGTAGTTTCATAATTGGTGAGTAAATGAATGTTATGCTTTTCGGCAAGAACTTTCATTTGCTTGGCATGCTGTAAACTTACTGCCAATGGTTTTTCCACCATGACATGAATACCTTTTGGAGCACAGGCTTCAACTACTTCCAAATGGTCATAGATGGTCCCAAAGGCGGTGACTGCTTCGGGTTTTGTTGCAGCTATCATTTCTTCCAAGGTATTAAAGACCAAATCCATGGAATAACCATATTGTTTTGAATAGCGTTCGGCCAAATCTCGGTTAGGCTCTACCATCCCTACAATTTCGATATCGCCAATATCTTCCCGGCCCAAAATCCAATGTACATGGGTATGGGTAAGACCGGCCACTCCTATACTAAGTGGCTTTTCTTGAGCCAGACCATTGGGGGTATTCATGAGAAGACAAAAAATAAAAATAATTTCATAGCGAAGCATAAAACAGTGTTTGAATTAAGGGAATATGGTATAAAAATAGCGACTAATTGTCTAGTTCCTTTAAAAAGGAGACCGTATCCTTTATGGTTGCAAATTCTTCATTAAGGTTGGCCAATGCAATATTGTGAATTACTTCTGCACTATACTTTTCTCCTGCAACTCCAGTTTTATTGAAAGAAGCAGTGGCATCAGAAATTAAAGTGGCATTAAACCCAAGGTTGGAGGCCATTCTGGTTGAGGTAGAAACACAATGCTCGGTTGTAAGGCCTACGATGACAACATCTGTAATACCATTGTCCTTGAGTTGCGATTCTAAATCTGTACCTATAAAAGCACTGTTGACATTTTTCTTTATGACCGGCTCACCCGCCTTGGGTTCCGTTAGAGGATTAAAAGCATTCCCTTTTTTGGTAGGGTGCAAGGGAGATTCAGGGTTTGTGGAACAATGTTGAATGTGAAACCTTGGGAGATCTTTGGCTCTAAAAGCTTCCAAAATTTTTTGGCAATTTGCTTCTGCTTGTGGATTACTTCGTTCTTCCCCATAATAGTCCACTTCTTGTAAACCCAGTTGGAGATCAATTAATAATAAGGCTGTCATTTATAAAAATTAAGCCTTAAAATTAAGGATTAAAACCTGAAGCCCACAGATAATCCAGCTCTGTACATGAATGTATCCTGAAAATCTTCTGGGTTGACATTTCTACCAAAACCACCATGAATTTCCAAGGTGAATTTTTGACTTCGGGTGGCCCACTTGTTCCCCAAGCCCAGACCCAATGCTACTGTGCTGTACTCGTTGTCCCTGAATGCCAAAGGATCTGCTACTTCATCATCTTCCCCGGTGTAATAAAGGCCAAAAGCTTCAGCAAAAAAACCACTACGGGGTTGGTATCCAAAATAAGCTCTAAAGTTGGCTCCAATTCCAAAATCCCCATTGTAATCCGCAGCATCATTATCAAAATAAATTGTTCCCCCAAAACTAGTGTCCTCACTTAAATAATATTCGTAAGAACCTTCTATGGTACTAGTAGCTATAAAAAGCCCAGCATTAAATTTTATCTCGTGGTTATTGCTAAATGCCGGATACGCTTGGGCAACCATAAAACAACTGGAAAGTAAAAGACCCAAAAACAATAATTTCTTCATGATAATAGTGTTAAATCCAACAGGAATAATCAATTAGCGTTCCAAAAATCAAATTTAAAACATGTTGGTCAAATAGTTCAATTTTATAGAGCCGAACACATTGGTTATTTTTAGGGAAAATTTAGGTATGAAGATAGTATCGTATAATGTAAATGGAATTAGGGCTGCTCTAAACAAAGGTTTTATAGATTGGTTGCAAGCCGTGGGGCCAGATGTAGTTTGCTTACAGGAAACCAAAGCCATGAAGGAGCAGGTAGATTTGTCTTTGTTTGAGGCTGCGGGCTATAAACATCATTATTGGTTTAGTGCCCAAAAGAAAGGGTATAGCGGGGTTGCTCTATTATGTAAGGAGAAGCCAGATCATGTGGAATACGGCACTGGGATTGACTATATGGATTTTGAGGGACGAAATATACGAGCTGATTTTGGTGATATATCCATAATGAGCATGTACTTGCCATCTGGCACCAATATGGATCGCTTGGAATTTAAGCTAACCTATATGGCAGATTTTCACAAGTACGCCAATGAACTAAGAAATGAGCGACCTAATTTGATTGTTTGTGGCGATTATAATATTTGTCATGAAGCTATTGATATTCACGACCCGGTCCGCAACAAAAATGTATCCGGCTTTTTACCTGTAGAAAGGGAGTGGATTGGCAACTTCATGGATGGTGGCTTTATTGATAGTTTTAGGCATTTTAATAAAGACCCTCACAATTATACATGGTGGAGTTATAGAGCAAATTCAAGGACCAATAACAAAGGTTGGCGTTTAGATTACGGAATGGTAAGTTCTTCACTAGAGAACAGATTGAAACGTTCTGTAATTCTGTCTGATGCAAAACATAGTGATCATTGCCCAATTCTGTTAGAAGTAGAAAAATAACGTTTGCTTTAAAAACCAGAAATAAGGATTAACTACTTTTGCAAGTCAAAAAAAATAGCTAAATGAAATACACCAGACTTCCACATACCGATATTAAGGTTAGTAAAATCTGTTTGGGAACCATGACCTGGGGAAGACAGAATACTGAGGATGAAGGTCATGAGCAAATGGACTATGCTCTTGAACAAGGAATTAATTTCTTTGATACGGCGGAACTTTATCCAGTGCCCGCCAAGAAAGAACTCTATGCTGTTACGGAAGAATTTATTGGGAATTGGTTTAAAAAGACAGGTAATAGGGAGAAAGTGGTCTTGGCATCAAAAATTGCTGGGAGAGGTGACTACACCAAATTTATTAGAACAACAGGATTTAGTAAAGAATCCATAATAAAAGCTGTTGAGGGAAGCCTACAAAGATTGCAAACAGATTATATAGACCTTTACCAATTACACTGGCCGGAAAGGAATACCAATTATTTTGGACAACGGGGATACAATGCCCACACCTTAGATGGATGGGAGGACAATATTCACCAAATTCTTGAAACTCTTCGTGATTTAATATCCGAAGGAAAGATAAGACATGTTGGAATTTCCAATGAAACTCCTTGGGGGGCTATGCGCTTTTTGGAAGAAAGTAAAGTGCATAGAAGTTTACCAAGAATGCTGACCATCCAAAACCCTTATAATCTTTTAAACCGACTCTTTGAAGTTGGCCTTTCTGAGGTTTCAATGCGGGAAAATATTGGATTGTTGCCATATTCTCCTCTTGGTTTTGGTGTTTTGAGTGGAAAATATTTGGGAGGGCACAAGCCTAGGAAAGGAAGAGTAACTCTTTTTCCCAATTATAACAGATACAGTGGTGATACCGCTAATTTGGCAACCGAAAAGTATCACAAATTGGCAGAGGACAATGAATTGAGTCTTGCCCAGATGGCTTTAGCATTTGTAAACTCAAGGCCTTTTGTAACCAGCAATATTATTGGAGCCACAACAATGGAACAGTTAAAGGAAAACATTGGAAGTATAGATATTGAACTTTCGGATGAGGTCTTAAACGGGATTGAAGCTATTCATAATGAAATTCCAAACCCCGCGCCTTAATGAACTTATTCTAAAGCATAAGCTCTATATTCATCACCAGAGGCCGTTCCCATTTTTCCGCCTCCACAAGCAATGACCAAATACTGTTTACCATTAATTTGATAAGTGGCCGGAGTGGCATAACCCCCTGCGGGTAAATTATCTTGCCATAATAACTTGCCCGTTTTCATATTAAAAGCACGGATTTTTTCATCCTTGGTAGCGGCAATAAATAAAACTCCTCCTGCGGTAATAGCAGGACCACCGTAATTTTCAATTCCCGAAACGGGAATCTTGGGGTCTTCAAGGCTTTCTTCATGACCTAAGGGAACTTTCCAAAGGTATTCACCTGTATTTAAATTGATGGCGTTTAAGGTTCCCCATGGTGGCCTAACCGCAGGAAATCCTCTATCATCTTTAAAACGCCCAAAACCAGAAAGGGCATAAGGAACGTCCAAAGTTGTTTTTTCTGCCCTATGGTCAGTTTCTTTTTCAAGCTTAGTTAGAAAATGAGTTATTTCATCTATCTCTTTTTCTGAGAGGTTCGGCATACCCGGCATGGCACCTTTCCCATTTTTAATAATTGTCTTAATCGAATCGGGACCCAATCTCAGGTTTACATTTTTAAGCTCTGGAATTCCGGTCAATCCTTGAAGCTTTCCACCATGGCAGCGAGCACAATGTATCTGCGTTAGTGATTCACCAATACTCGTATTAGTGCCATTTGTGCCAATTGCTTTCATCTTTACAATCCATGCCATTTCATTTGAATTTACATACATGACACTGGTTGTAGGGTCCAAAGCTGCCCCTCCCCATTCTGCCCCGCCGTCTGCGCCTGGGTAAAGAATTACTCCAGTTGTATCAATAGGAACAAATTGACCTTGTGAGGTGATTGAGTTAAATTTTTCAAGAACAGTGGGAGAATCATCATTTTCAGCTTTGTCTACCAAATCATCCACAAAGGCTTTTCGGTCTGGATCATATAAATCATTTTCTGTAAGAATTTGTCTTGCGAATGGTTTTGGGTTAAGTGGTAAGGGTTGTGTTTCAAAAGCCTGTTCTCCACTTAATTTTGATTTGGGATATTGTTTTTCTTCAATAGGGAATAGTGGCTCGCCTGTTACCCGATTGAATATAAATACGTGTCCACTTTTTGTTACTTGCGCTACTGCGGGAATATCTTTCCCATCTCTTTTTATCGTCAATAGGTTTGGAGGGGCAGGTAAATCTCTGTCCCACATATCATGATGCACCATTTGAAAGTGCCACATTCGCTCACCCGTTTTTGCATCAAGGGCCAACAGCGAATTGGCAAACAGATTGGCTCCACTGCGATCACCCCCATACCAATCAAACGCTGCGGACCCTGTGGGAACATAGACGATGCCTCTTTCTGTATCCATTGCCATTCCTGCCCAGCTATTGGCTCCTCCAACACTTTTATAAGCATCTTTGGGCCATGTATCATAACCAAATTGATCAGGTTGTGGAATGGTATGAAATGTCCATTCAATTTTGCCCGTTAAAACATTGTACGCCCTTATGTGTCCCGGGGAAGAACCCGGTCCTTCACCAACCCTAGTTCCCTGAATCAATAAATTCTTGTAAAGGGCACCAGGTGTATTTGAAACTACAGATAATCGTTCAGGATCCCTTCCAAGACCTTCCCTTAAGTCAATGCTGCCTTCATTCCCAAAAGAAGTGATTGGTTTGCCATTTTCAATATCTATTGCAAATAGCTTGGAACCAGAAGTAAAAAAGATGCGACTTTTTTCGTTTTTTTCAGATTTCCAAAAAACTAGCCCCCTATTAACCCCCAGACCAGAATTGTCTTTTGCTGAAGGACTAAACTTCCAGATTTCCTTACCTGTTCCAGCATTGATTGCGAAGAGCTCAATCGCAGCATTTACTCCGTAAAGCACATCGCCAACGATTAATGGATTGGTTTGAATTTGAGTTGTTCTGCCTTCTTCAACACCGCCGCTTTTGTACTTCCAAACCAAGCGAAGTTCGCTTACATTAAGAGTATCAATTTGGTCTAGGGTTGAATAATGTGATCTTTCAGGATCACCAAGATAATGCTGCCATGTGGTATGATATTCCTTGTGACTTGAATCACGGGAAGTTTTGGTACAGTTGAAAAAAAGTATACCAATCAAAAAAAAGCAATAGATCGGAGTTTTCACAAAGATGGTTTTCTAAATATAAAAAGATATGGTTTAGAAAACTAGTTGTAATCAGAATAGTGAGCTTACCAAATCTTCTATTTTGGCAACCAATTGTATTTGAATGGAAGTGTTTTTAAGACCAATTTTGTTGCTCTTGGAAACATAAATTTGGGTAAAACCTAATTTTTCAGCTTCCAGAATGCGCTGATCTACGCGTTGTACAGGTCTTATTTCTCCTGCCAATCCCACTTCTGCAGCAAAACAAATGCCTTTTTCAATAGGGATGTCGGCATTACTGGATAGAATTGCGGCCATAACGGCCAAGTCAATTGCCGGATCGTCTACAGAGATTCCCCCTGTTATATTTAGAAAAACATCCTTTGCAGCTAGTTTAAAACCTGCTCTTTTTTCAAGAACGGCTAAAAGCATATTTAATCTTTTAGCATTGAACCCAGTTGCCGAGCGTTGTGGAGTGCCATAAACAGCAGTGCTCACCAAAGCCTGTATTTCAATCAGTAAAGGCCTCATGCCTTCAACTGTAGCGGCAATTGCTGTTCCGCTTAGGTCTTCATCGTTTTTTGAAATCAGTACTTCCGATGGATTGTTCACTTCACGTAGCCCACTTCCTTGCATTTCGTAAATACCCAATTCTGCTGTGGAACCAAATCTGTTTTTAAGTGAACGAAGAATCCGGTATACATAATTGCGATCCCCTTCAAACTGAAGCACAGTATCTACCATATGCTCCAATATTTTGGGTCCAGCTATAGTACCGTCTTTAGTAATATGACCTACCAAAATTACCGGAGTGCTACTTTCCTTGGCAAATTTGATAAGTTCGGCGGTGCTCTCCCTTATTTGTGAGATGCTTCCAGCGGCAGATTCAATATAATCAGTATGTAATGTTTGGATAGAATCAATAACTACCAAGTCTGGTTCTATGGCAGCTATTTGCTGAAATATATTTTGTGTTTTGGTTTCGGTAAGGATAAAGCAATTTTCACTATTGGGGTGAATGCGGTCTGCACGCATTTTTATCTGTTTCTGGCTTTCCTCACCGGACACATACAGGGTTTTGTATGCTAGTTTAAGTGCTATTTGTAGTAGCAAGGTGCTTTTTCCTATGCCAGGTTCACCTCCCAATAAGGTTAAAGAACCAGGTACAAGTCCCCCGCCCAAAACTCTATTAAATTCTTGATCTTGGGTATCTAATCGAATTTCCTTTTCGTTGGTTATTTCAGAAACTCGTAAAGGTGTTGAAGCTTTTTTTAGTGAATTAGAGCTGCTTTTCCAACCCTTTTTCTCTTCTTTTTGAACTACTTCTTCCACAATGGTATTCCATTGTTTGCAAGAAGAACATTGCCCAACCCACTTAGCATGCTGAGCGCCACAATTTTGACAAAAGAAAGCAGTTTTAATTTTAGCCATTAACCTTTTTGGTTTTGGCTAAAGATATTGATTTTGATGAATTGTTTGTGGAATCCCTTGTGCTAAAAATTCAGCTATTTAGTAGCCGAAGTCGGCTTTTAACGCATCTATTTTTTCAAGTGCCATGTCTTTGGTCAAGAAGTCAATCTCCTCCATTTGAAATGCTTTTTCAAATGTTTTGAATGCTTTTTTGGGCTCTCCCAATTCCTCATAGTATTCGCCTTCAAAATAGAATCCTAGCATGGTATCCGGAAATTGCTTTTTACAGAGTTCGGCCAATGGCTTTAATGATTCTATATCTTCTTTTTTAAGACAGGCAGCATAAATGGCCATGATGTCATTCAGTTCTACTGGCTTTTTGAAGCCCAAGAGGTTTTCTATCATATTGTACCTATCTTCCAGGTATTTGAAAACGGGTTCATCCGAAGTTAGAATTTCAGTTTTGTATTCTTTTGGACTGATAGGTCTAAATATTTTAAAGACATTGTCAAAAGCCTTACTTATGCCATAGGCGGCAATAGAGACATGATCGGCATCATTATATTCATCAAAAAAATAATGAAGCGTTTCCTTATCTATTGATTTGATTGCATTGTTCATTTGAAGTATGCGCTGCCGATCCTCCGTTTTTTCTTTTTCTAAAATGATATTATAGAAAATTTCTTGGTTTAAATCTGATAGGCGTGAAGGAACTCTGCTTTCCATTTCTGTAGCTAACACAGGCGAAATGGATAGGTAAGAGTTAAAAAGTGATTTATCCTTAAAAAGGAAATAGTTGCCAAAATTTGCGGTGATGTCATAGCCCGCAAACATTTTAAAAGGAGCAATGTTATAATTTGTTTCTAGGTATGGAATTAGTTCTGTGCCAAGGAATTCATAAAACTGGGTCCCTTTTTCTGTGGGCAAACCTGTGGTCTGTTCAAAATCACAATCCTCCCAACGAATATCATCCTCAGCCTGATCAATACCTACAATAATAGCTTGCGGCATTCTATGATGCTTGCTGTAAAATTTAGCATTGGCAACAACAATATCAAAAAGATATTCAGCATCCAATACAAGGATCAACGGATATTTTTTCTCATCGGAATAATCTTCAGGAAAGTAATAGGATACCCCTCTTCTTTCCTGGAGTTTGAACGATTCAAAAATTTCTTTTTTTACTTGGGCGCCAAGATTAAAACATAGTAGGCCTATTAGTAGAAATAGACATCTTTTCATTTGGTCAAGTTTTAATGTGGTAGGGGTTTACCGATTTCTATTCAATAACGGTAAGACGATAAAGGATATTGTGCCAAAAACAACCACCATAAGTGTTTGGGCCGTCCACATGATCCAACCATAAGCATCTCCAGAGGTTTTACTTACTCCATAAACGGATAGTGCTGCAGTGACAACTATTGGGAAAAGCCCCAATCCGCCGTTTGTGGCTGCCATGGCAAAAGCACCCGCTACAAATGCTACAAGAAATGCTCCCAATGGGAGTTCAGTAGTTTCTGGTACGGTAAACTTGATGACCCAAAACATACCAATATAACAGGCCCAAATAAAGAAGGTGTGAAAAATAAAGGCTGCTTTATTCTTCATTTTAAAAATACTAAGCACGCCATCTAAAAGTCCATTTAGGAATGTTTTGATTTTAATGGCAAATTTTGAGGTGGATTTTTTAATAAGGCGTATGGCAATATAAAGTCCAAGTATCCCCACTAATAACAGCAGTAGTGAGCCTACAAGCCCTATTCCATTTTCCTGAAGAATCCCTAAGATAACATCTGTTTGGAAGAGAAGCGCCGCTGTTATAACCAACAAAAGCATTATCACATCAATAATCCTTTCGGTAACTATAGTGCCAAAACCTTTTTCAAAAGGTACACTTTCGTATGTATTCAATGCAGTTGCCCTTAAAAATTCACCAGACCTAAGAACCAATGTATTGGCAAAATAGCTTATTAAGATGATAAGAACGTTATTAATAAGCTTTGACTTGTGACCTAACGGAGCTAAAAGGAAATTCCACCGAATGGCTCTAGAGACATGACTTAGTATGCCAATAAATATGGATAAAAAGACCCAAGTCAAGTCTGCGTTTTGGATGGATTCAAGAATCTTCTCCCGGTCCTCTGGTGAAGTTGAAGAGAAGGAGTAAAAAACAAGTCCCGCTCCAATAAGGATGGGAATTGCTATTTTAAGAATCTTTTTGAGAGAACTGTTCAAAATTAGTTCAAAAGGTTGGTCTCTTCATTAGGGAAAACCAATGCAGGATTAAAGGCTTTTGCTTCCTCGATATCCATCCATGCATAGGTTATAAGTATTAATACATCGCCCACGGCAACTTTGCGGGCGGCGGCTCCATTTAAGGTAAGTTCACCAGATCCCCTAGGGCCGGGAATGGCATAGGTCTCTAATCGCTCACCGTTGTTGTTGTTCACAATTTGAACTTTTTCTCCTCTAATGATATTTGCGGCATCCATTACATCTTCGTCAATGGTTATGCTGCCTATATAGTTAAGGTCTGCTCCGGTAACTTTTACCCTGTGAATTTTAGATTTTACAACTTGTACTTGCATGGCGCAAAATTAATTAATTCAATCTTAGATTGTCTATTAAGCGAACGTCATTTGCGTAAACGGCTATAAACGCCCTATATTTTCTATCTATCTGCTTTTTAAGCATTGGAGTAAGTGTATCCTCATCTGCAATTTCAAAATACTCTAGTTTCATAAAGGTATTTTGCTCAAACTGGGATTTAACCCACTCCCTAATATTATAAGCACTTTCCGTGCCAAATTTTGTCTTGGCAGTTAGTAGGGTATTGTAGATAAAACTTGCTTCTTGTCTTACTTTTTTTGATAAACGTTCATTACGGGAACTCATGGCCAATCCATTGGGCTCTCGTTCTATGGGGCAACCAATAATTTGGTATGGTAGATTCTTCGATTCCACCATTTTTCTTATGATTTGTAATTGTTGAAAATCTTTTTCTCCAAAGTAGGCTTTAGTTGGGGAAACGGTTTTAAGAAACAGCTCTACGATGGTACCAACACCATCAAAATGCCCTTCTCTAAATTCACCTTCCATTACCTTGTCCAATCCATCAAATTGGTAGGGTTTTGACTTTATACTGTTGCCATAAATTTCATCAGTAGAGGGAGTAAAAACAATAATGTGCTTTGAAACACTCTTTAAGAGATTAAAATCTTGCTCTAGATTTTTTGGATATTTCTCCAAATCATCTTTTTTATCAAATTGTGTTGGATTCACAAAAATGCTTACAACTACTAGATCATTTTCCGTAAGTGCAGTTTTTACCAAGGAAAGATGGCCTTGATGCAACGCTCCCATGGTGGGTACCAAACCAACAGTATGGTTTTTGTTTCTTTCTTTTTGCAAGAAGGAGTCAAGTTCCTTTTTTTGGTCAAATATGTGCATGTAGCGGTTTAAAAACGTGCAAAAATACTATAAATACTGCTAATCGGCATAATTTTTGTATTTTTGCAGCTACGTTTTTCAGATAAGAAAAAGAAAGTGTTTATGAATGGTAAAAAGATATTGTTTGTATCTTCTGAATTAGTGCCTTACCTCCCAGAGAATCCAGTTTCCTTAATGTCTTACGAAGCGCCAAGAATGGTGAACAGTAATGGAGGGCAGATACGAATTTTTATGCCAAGATATGGCAATATTAATGAAAGAAGACATCAATTACATGAAGTAATTCGTTTGTCAGGAATGAATTTGGTTATCAATGATATGGATATGCCCTTAATAATTAAGGTGGCATCTATTCCTAAAGAACGAATCCAGGTCTATTTTATTGATAACGAGGAATATTTTAAAAGAAAAGCAACTTTTGAAGATGCTGAGGGAAATTTGTTTTCAGACAACGATGAGCGTGCAATTTTCTTTGCAAAAGGAGTTGTTGAGACAGTCAAAAAACTAAATTGGTCACCAGATATCATTCATGTTCATGGATGGATGGCGTCTTTGCTTCCACTATACCTTAGGAAATATTATGCAGATGAACCTTTGTTTGCGGACAGCAAGATTGTGACCTCTGTTTACGGTAAAGGTTATGAAGGCGAATTGGATAATGAGATGATGAACAAAATTGCTTTTGATGGCATTCCGAAGGAGAATATTTCTTCGCTTTCCGCGCCTGACTATAATAATTTGTTAAAAGTAGCAGTAGATTATTCTGATGCGATTATTTTAGCCTCTGAAGAGATTTCGGATGACCTAAAAAATCACATTGCAAATCTTTCCAAACCTGTACTGCCCTACGTTTCGCTTCAAGAAGCGGAGGATGCGTACACAAATTTCTATAAAGCAGAAGTTTTAAAATAAATTGCATGAAATTTTCTAGGATTATTAAAGTTTCAGCTTTGGTTGGGGCCTTGTTCGTAATAGTAACTTCCTGTGAAGAAGAACAATTGGGGACTATTGGAGAAGGTGTAGTAGCGGGAGAACCATTTACAACGGGTAAAGAGGTATTTGACGTTTTTGCTTTTAATAAAGGGATAACAGCTGTACAGACCAATCGTTTACCCTTATATCAACTGGGGACATATAATGACCCTATTTATGGAAAAAGAAATGCAAGTATTGTGTCTCAGGTTACTTTATCTGCTGTAAACCCTACATTCGGAGATTCTTCTCAGGCTACTGAAG
The DNA here is from genome assembly GCF_021390195.1 of Flagellimonas sp. CMM7. Taxonomy (NCBI): domain Bacteria; kingdom Pseudomonadati; phylum Bacteroidota; class Flavobacteriia; order Flavobacteriales; family Flavobacteriaceae; genus Flagellimonas; species Flagellimonas sp. CMM7. The sequence goes on from NZ_CP090003.1 coordinate 2,251,756, forward strand.
ATGGTGCTGATACAGACAATATTGATAGCACAATTCCAGAAAATGAAACAGTTACAGAAGTATACTTGTTTTTACCATTTCAACAGGCGGCATCGGCATTCAGGGATGCTGATGGAGATGGAGTTGATGATGATTTTGATGCAGATTCTACTGACCCAAGCTCAGATACGGATGGAGATGGCGTAACAGATAACGATGAGCGTATTATTGGATCTAATCCTTTGGACGCTTCTGAAGATGGTACTGGCGATGATTTTGTTGCCAATACTTTTCCAAAAAGATTTGATATTGATAGTATTTATGGAAATACTGAGGCATCATTTAACCTAAAAGTGTTTAGATCAACTTTTTTTCTTAGGGATTTAGATCCAAATTCAAACTTTGAAGAAGCTCAGGAATATTTTTCAAATCAGGATTTTTCTGGCTTTGTTGGTGAAGAATTTTTTGATGGTGCGGTTACGGTTGATAATGAAGAAATGTTATTTTTTGCTGAAGATGATCCAGAAACGGAAGATATAGATGAATCTCTTCAAGTGGAGACTAGACTTAATCCAGGGATTCGAGTGTCTTTGAACACTGCATTTTTTCAGGAGATTTTAGATAAAGAGGGACAATCAGAATTGTTGAGTCAAGCAAATTTTAATGACTATTTCAGAGGAATTAATATCTCAGGAACAGATATGGAAGAATTGATGTTTTTGCTTGATTTGACTCAGGCCAACATCACTATCACCTATAATTTTCAGGATTACAATACCACAGAGGAGGAGATAGAAACAGTAGAGCGAGATTTTGTTCTAAACCTTCTTGTAAATGCTAACGGGGGCCTTATAGGCAATGCCGTTAATACATTAACTGATGAAATTTTTCCAGGAGAAATATCCAATGCTTTGGACAATGGTGAAAATGCTTCAAGAGTATATGTAAAAGGTGGGCCAGGGACTATTAGCGAAATAAGGCTTTTTGGAGAAGACGAGGATAGTCAAGTTCGAGGGCAAAACTTTATAGATGAGATAAAGGCCAACAATTGGATTATCAATGAGGCTAATTTAGTTTTTTATGTAGATGATAGTGCATTTCCAGCTACAAGTTCTGATGAGCCTATAAGATTGTATCTGTATAATGCCGAGACAAGTCAACCTATTTATAATGCCATAACTGAAAACAGGGAAACGGATGATTTTGTTAATGAATCTTTACGTTCTTTTTTAAATTATGATGGCATACTTGAAAAGGAGAATGACAGAGGAATAAAATATACGTTAAGAATAACGGATCATATCAACAATATCATCATAAGAGATTCCACTAATGCCAAATTGGCTTTAACAGTAACTTCTAATATTTCAATAGCAAATGTTACTGAAGCAATGGATGCGGAAGGAGACCCTATAAATATGCCAATTATGTCTACTGTAAATCCTTTAGGAACAGTTCTTTTTGGGGGCCAAGTAGAGGACTCGAATATGGATAAAAGATTGAAACTCGAAATTCTTTATACTGAGGCCAATTAGAAATACCTTTTACAGAGTTTTTTGGTCGTACAGCATATAGAATTGCTAACTTTCCCCCATAGATTTTAACTTTGTGCTTTTAAACTTAATTTTTTAAGATTTTTTTATGTGTGGAATTGTAGGTTATATAGGTCATAGGGATGCTTATCCCATTATAATGAAAGGCTTACAACGACTGGAATATCGTGGTTACGATAGTGCAGGGATTGTTTTATATGATGGTGAGGATACACATCTTTCTAAAACAAAAGGGAAAGTAGATGACCTTAGAAAAAAATCAGAGGCTACTATTTCTACAAACGGGAAGTTGGGTCTGGGACATACTAGATGGGCAACCCACGGTGTCCCCAATGATATTAATTCTCACCCTCATTATTCAAGCTCTGGTGACTTGGTTATCATTCACAATGGAATCATAGAGAATTATGAGTCGATAAAAAAGGCACTTATAGGGCGTGGGTATTCTTTTGAATCTGATACGGATACTGAGGTTTTGGTAAACCTAATAGAAGAAATCAAGAAGAAAGAAGGGGTTAAGCTTGGAAAAGCAGTTCAGATAGCACTTAATCAAGTTGTTGGTGCCTATGCCATTGCGGTTTTTGATAGAAATAAGCCAGATGAAATTGTAGTCGCCAAATTAGGTAGTCCATTGGCTATTGGAATTGGTGAGAATGAATATTTTATAGCTTCAGATGCTTCTCCATTCATAGAATTCACTAATAATGCTGTGTATTTAGAGGATGAAGAGATGGCCATAATCCGTATTGGGAAAGAAATTAAATTGCGAAAAATTAAAGATGATGCAATTGCTTACCCTAATATCATGGAGCTTCAAATGAATCTTGAGGAAATTGAAAAGGGGGGCTATGATCATTTTATGCTCAAGGAGATTTATGAACAACCAAGAGCAATTTTAGATACGTACAGAGGAAGGCTTTTGGCAGATCAGGGCATTGTTAAAATGGCCGGGATTGACCAAAACCTAGAAAAATTCCTGAATGCAAATAGAATCATAATCGTTGCTTGTGGTACTTCATGGCATGCCGGATTAGTTGCAGAATATATTTTTGAAGATTTAGCAAGAATTCCAGTTGAAGTTGAATACGCCTCTGAGTTTCGTTACAGAAACCCAGTTATAACGGAAAACGACATTTTAATTGCTATATCCCAATCAGGGGAGACCGCAGATACTTTGGCGGCTATAAAATTGGCAAAAGAAAAAGGAGCCTTTGTTTTTGGAGTTTGTAACGTAGTGGGTTCATCCATAGCAAGGGAAACACATGCTGGAGCATATACCCACGCAGGCCCAGAAATTGGTGTGGCATCAACAAAAGCTTTTACCACGCAAATCACCGTTCTTACACTAATTGCATTAAAACTGGCAAATGAAAAAGGAATCTTTTCTGAGTCCAAATACCATGAATTTTTAACAGAGCTGGAAAGTATCCCCGCTAAGGTAGAAAGGACATTGCAGTCTAATGAAATTGTGGAACAGATTGCAGAGATATATAAGGACTCCAATAATTGTCTTTATCTAGGTAGAGGGTATAATTTCCCAGTGGCTTTGGAAGGAGCACTAAAACTTAAGGAAATTAGTTACATTCATGCAGAAGGGTATCCCGCAGCAGAAATGAAGCATGGCCCAATTGCATTGATAGATGAACAAATGCCCGTAATTGTAATTGCTACTAAAAAAGGACATTACGAAAAAGTGGTAAGCAATATTCAAGAAATTAAATCGAGGAGCGGAAAGATTATAGCCATAGTTACAGAAGGAGACAAGTCTGTTAAAGAATTGGCAGATCATGTAGTTGAGGTGCCAGAGACTTCAGAAAGTCTTACGCCACTGCTTACAACCATACCATTACAGTTATTGTCATACCACATTGCGGTTATGAGAGGTTGTAATGTAGATCAACCAAGAAACTTGGCCAAATCAGTTACCGTAGAGTAACTTTATAAATCATAAAAATGTAATAAAGGCACTGATATCAGTGCTTTTTTTTGTTAAAAACGTAGTCAAAACATGTTTTTTTTAGCAAAAAAGTATTATGCATGCATAATTTTTTTCACTTTTGTAGAAATCAAATGAAAAAAAATGTATCTTCCCCCTCCAATACTTAACAGATACTTAATAACTAAATTAACTCTAATTCAAAGCTAATGAGAAGACTAGTAATCATTTCCCTCATGCTGTTTGGTGTTATCTCTTATGCGCAGACAACAGTACAGGGAACAGTGGTCGATGAAAATAATGAACCTATTCCTGGAGCCAATGTGGTTTTGGTTGGAAAAGCTGAAGGAACTACTACAGATTTCGATGGAAATTTCACCTTTAACACCTCAGAGCAACCCCCATTTGCACTTCGTTTTACGAGTATAGGATTTTCTGATTTAATAATGCAAGTCACTTCTAATAATCAGACACTTTCTGTAACATTAAGTGAGGCGTCTACACTTTTAGACGAAATTGTAATCTCGGCTTCCAGAACTCCGGAAAGAATTTTTGAATCTCCGGTTTCAGTTGAGAGATTTGGATTGAAGGAAATTAAAAATACAACCGCTGAATCTTTTTATGGTGGTTTACAAAATTTAAAAGGTGTAGATATCAACACAAACAGTTTAACCTTCCAATCTATAAACACAAGAGGTTTTGCCGCATTCTCCAACAATAGATTTTTGCAGCTTGTAGATGGGATGGACAACTCCGCTCCAGGTCTAAACTTTGTTTTAGGAAACTTGGTTGGTATGTCAGAATTGGAAGTACAGAGTGTTGAGATTCTTCCAGGAGCTTCTTCTGCATTATATGGTGCTGGTGCATTCAACGGGATTCTTTTTATGACCAGTAAGAGTCCTTTTGATTTTCAAGGGATTAGTGCCTATGGAAAAACAGGTTTAACATCGCAAGATGCAGCAGGGGATAATAACTATTATGATTTTGGTATTAGAGTGGCCCATGCATTTAGTGATAAGGTAGCAGTCAAAGCAAATTTATCTTTTTTAAAGGGTGAGGATTGGCATGCGGTGAACACAACGGATTTATCAAACCTTGGAGCGGATAGAACAGACCCTAATTACAATGGGCTTAATATTTATGGTGATGAAGTAACTACACTTTTAAATTTTGATGCTGCTGCTGGATTCCCAACAGGAACTGTTGGTACGGCAGATGTTTCAAGAACAGGTTATGCAGAAAATCAATTGGTGGATTATGATGCGCAAAGTGTTAAATCTGACTTTTCTGTTTTCTATAGACCTTTTGCAGATGATTTTGAGATTATCTACAACGGAAGAGTGGGTAGAGGAAACACTATCTATCAAGGCGCTAATAGGTACTCGGTAAAAAACTTTATCCTGCAACAACACAAAATTGAATTTAGAAACAAGAATTTCTTCTTAAGAGGATATATTACTACGGAGAACTCCGGAGATTCATATGATACCCGTTTTGCGGCAATTAATGTAAACAGAAGATGGAAATCGGATACGCAATGGTTCACTGAATATGCCGGGGCTTATATACCTGCTTTTCTTGGAGGAATACAACAAGGAGGGCTTTCAAGGGAAGATGCTTCGACTGCAGCACATGCGGTAGCAAGACAAGCTGCAGATACAGGAAGACTTGTTCCTGGCACACCTGCATTTCAAAATGCGTTAAACTCTGTTATTAGTGATGGAGATTTGTCGACAGGAGCAAAATTTATAGACAATACTAAATTCCGTCATGTAAATGGTAATTATAATATAGCGCATCTTATAGATGACTGGGCAGATATTCAAATAGGAGGTTCTTTCCGTGAGTATGAATTAAACTCTGGGGGAACAATATTTACTGACTTTGATGGTCCTATAAAATATAATGAATATGGTGCCTATGTTCAGGTGCAAAAGAAGTTCATGGATGATCGAATTAAGTTCACAGGCTCTGCTCGTTATGACAAGAACGAATTCTTTGATGGCTTTCTGTCACCAAGGCTTGGTTTATCCTATACTGCCGGGGAGAAGAGAAATCATAACATTAGAATTTCCGCCCAACAAGGATTTAGAAACCCTACAACACAAGATTTGTTTATTGGTTTAAATGCTGGCTCGGCTATTTTAGTTGGTTCGGCTCCTTCAAATTTGGATAGAGATGTCAGAACATTTAATGTAACTCAAAGTGGTCAAGATTTGATTGGACAATCAACTGTGGATATCGTGGGACGAGCTGCCTATGAAAATGCATACTCACTAAATTCAGTTCTGGCAGGAGCGCCTGAAGTTGCAAATACTTCCGTGATTAAACCAGAAGAGATTACAGCTTTTGAAGCAGGGTACAGAGGGCAAATAGGAAAATTCACAGTAGATTTAAGTGGATACTATAATAGGTACAAAGATTTTATCTCAAATGTAACCGTATTGGTTCCTTTTTATGGAACTGCAGGAGATGGTGGACTTTCATTGCTTGCTTTGCAAAATGGAGATAGACAAGCATATCAAACTTATACCAATGCAGAAGTTGATATTGATTCTTGGGGAGGTACTATTGGAGTAGATACCAAGGTGATGGGTAATTTTGATTTAGGCGTTAACTACACCTATGCAGAATTTGATTTTGATAAAGCACGATTCCCAGACTTTGAAACCAATTTCAATACTCCAAAACACAAAGTGAAAGCTTCTTTTGGGAATACAGCACTTTTTGAAAACTTTGGTTTTAATGTAAATTACAGATGGAGCGATAGTTTCTTTTGGGAGGCTACCTTTGCTGATGGGGATGTTCCAGCATATACTGTGCTAGATGCTCAAATCAATTATTCAGTTCCAAGCATAAAATCAATTTTTAAAGCTGGAGGTTCAAACCTTTTAGGGGATGAATATTTTCAAGCTGTTGGTACAGGTAACATAGGATCTATCTACTACGTATCTTGGACAATTAACCCATAGGATACAACTTTAAAATACATTCAAAGGCACTGAGAAAATCAGTGCCTTTTTTGTTGCTAAAAAAAGGGTTTAGAAGTTTCACATTAAAAATGGAAAAGTATATCTTTGCAGCCGGAAAAAAAGCAGTTTTTTCCTTCATATTCAATTAAAAATAAACACAGTAATGTCTAAAGTTACAGGTAAGGTTGCCCAAATTATAGGCCCGGTCATTGATGTTGAGTTTGAGTCGGGAACAGAAATCCCAAAGATTTATGATTCTCTTGAGATCAATAAAGCTGATGGTTCCAAGTTGGTACTAGAAGTTCAATCACATGTTGGTGAAAATACGGTTCGTACCATTTCTATGGATTCAACGGATGGTTTAAGCAGAGGAGTTGAGGCCCATGCTACCGGAAGTGCAATTCAAATGCCTATTGGAGAGGATGTTTACGGACGTCTATTCAATGTAATTGGAGACGCTATTGATGGTTTGGAAAACTTGCCAAAAACTGGAGACAGCGGACTTCCAATTCACAGAGAAGCTCCAAAGTTTGAAGACTTATCTACCTCTACTGAAGTACTTTTTACTGGAATCAAGGTAATCGATTTAATTGAGCCTTATGCAAAAGGTGGTAAAATTGGATTATTTGGTGGTGCCGGTGTTGGTAAAACGGTATTGATTCAGGAATTGATTAACAATATTGCAAAAGGACACGGTGGTTTATCTGTGTTCGCTGGTGTTGGAGAAAGAACAAGAGAAGGAAACGATTTACTTCGTGAGATGTTGGAATCAGGTATTATCAAATACGGAGATGATTTCTTGCACTCTATGGAAGAAGGTGGATGGGATTTATCCAAAGTTGATAAAAAGGCAATGAAAGAGTCTAAAGCGACTTTCGTTTTTGGACAGATGAATGAGCCTCCTGGAGCGCGTGCTCGTGTTGCTTTGTCAGGACTTACAATTGCTGAATTTTTCCGTGATGGCGCTGGAGATGGTCAAGGAAAAGATGTGCTTTTCTTCGTGGATAATATCTTCCGTTTTACGCAAGCAGGTTCAGAAGTATCTGCCCTTCTTGGAAGGATGCCTTCTGCGGTAGGATACCAACCAACTTTGGCTACAGAGATGGGTGCCATGCAAGAAAGAATTACATCAACAAAAAGAGGTTCGATTACATCTGTACAAGCGGTTTATGTACCTGCGGATGATTTAACGGATCCAGCTCCTGCTACAACCTTTGCCCACTTAGATGCAACTACGGTACTTTCTCGTAAAATTGCTGAGCTAGGTATTTATCCTGCGGTGGATCCTTTGGATTCTACTTCAAGAATTTTGACCGCTGAAATTTTAGGAAAAGAGCATTACGAATGTGCACAACGCGTAAAAGAGTTGTTGCAACGATATAAAGAGCTTCAAGATATTATTGCCATTCTTGGTATGGAGGAACTGTCAGAAGAAGATAAACTGGCGGTAGGTAGAGCAAGAAGGGTACAACGTTTCTTGTCTCAACCGTTCCATGTTGCGGAGCAATTTACTGGTATCCCTGGGGTATTGGTAGACATTAAGGATACCATCAAAGGATTTAATATGATTATGGATGGTGAATTGGACCACTTGCCAGAATCTGCCTTTAACCTAAAAGGAAGTATCCAAGATGCTATAGAAGCTGGAGAAAAAATGTTAGCTGAAGCGTAAGATATGTATTTAGAAATTGTATCACCAGAAGCTACGTTATTTGCAGGTGAAGTAACCTCGGTTACTGTACCTGGTATAAATGGCGAATTTCAAATGTTGCAGAATCACGCACCTATTGTTTCCTTACTTCAAGAAGGAGATGTTAAGGTTCAGGGAGACATTGCCATTGATGAAGATTTTCAAAATAAATTTTCTAAAGGCTCTAATGGTGAGACCATTCTTTCCATTGTAAGTGGAACAATCGAAATGAAAGACAACAAAGTGATTGTTTTGGCGGATTAAGCGATACAGAAGTATAAAGAATAAAAAGCCGCTCAAACGAGCGGCTTTTTTATGTCAAGAGAGTAAGAGACCACTCTTTTCCTTTAGAACTGTATCTTTTTAGTTCTATAAATCCAACAGCGCTATGTGCATGTAAAGAACGTTTGTTCTTAGCATCAACTTCGGTTATTATGGTATCAAAACCTTTTGGAAGTTTTTCTTTCATAGTGCTGTACAACCCTCTGAATACACCTTTGCCCCTATATTCTTTTGAAACACAAATTTGACCCATAACCATATAATTGCAATTGTTTTGCGTCAGCCTATTGATTTCGTGAAACATGGGTTTTAAAACTTCAATGAGACTGGCAAACTTAGGATGCATACATAACGCATACCCAACAACCTTTCCGTGTTCCAAAGCAATAATATGAGGGCATTCATCATTCATTTCTTTTAGAGAACCCAACGAATGTTCTACAGTTAAAAATCCTTCTTGCTCCTTTTCTTTGGCAGATAAATTTTTTGGGAGATTCTGTTGTTGAAGTGCAAGAATTTGCTCAAGCTGGTTAATTGTTGAGGCCTGTTTATAGGTAATCATCTATTCACTTTTGAGCCACTCTTTTCGCCGCTGTAACATTTCCGCAGTAGGTACTTGCTCTGCATCTTCCATTAAACGGATTGAATAACTAGGATGTGACTCTGGAATTAACGTAGTGGTTTTTGTATTTCCAAATCGAGAAAAGTTAACCTCTAAAGAATCACCTTTATTGAATTGTTTAAGGTAATCGGCAAACTCCTGTCCTTCAGTAAAAGGAATATTGTTGATGCTTAAAATAACATCTCCTTTACTCAGTTTTGAATTATAAGCAGGACTTCCAATTTTTGGGTTTCTTCTGATGCGTGCCCCTTTGCCATCCTCATTTATGGAGACCGAAAAACCAAAATAGGGTTTGTCCTTACTTTGTTGAAGCGTTACACCCACGGATTGAAAAAGCGCGTTATAATTTGGCATATTGCTTTTATGGATGTAGTCATTAAAAAAGGTATCCCCTAAAGTTTTACCTGCATATTGAGTCAATACCGCATGAAGATTGTCTATGGTGTACGGAATTTCCTTTTTTCCGTATTGTTGCCAGACCATTTTCATATAATCATCAAGGTTCAGGTTGTTTTGTCTTAAAGATAAATCCAATGCTAGTCCTAAAACACTACCATAGGAATAATAAGAGATGAATGTATTTTCTCTATTCACAGGGTCAACGGAGGTAGCAGCATCTACAAAGGGAGCCTGAAAACTCATCTCTATAGGATTGAAAAATTGTCTTGCCGGAGAATTCCATACATAATTGAAGTTGCCCGTAATACCTTCTACATACTCTTTTGGAGATATTAGTCCGGCTCTGCATAAGATTAGATTGGTATAATAGCTTGTAAAACCTTCCGCGAACCAAAGTTCACCACTCATGTTTGCAGCCTCAAAACTAAAAGGTTCCAAAGTTTTAGGTCGTATTCTTTCAACATTCCATGCGTGAAAAAACTCATGGGACACCGTTCCAATATTACGTTCCATCCCGCCGTTTGCCAAACTACGGGTACTGGTTAAAACTGTAGAATTTCTATGTTCCATGCCATCCCCTGAAGCATTGGGAACATAGCAAGCCAAAAAAGTATAAGTTCCATAATCAAAGTTTGGAAGTTCACCATACACTTTTTTTTCAGCTAAAACTACTTTCCTCACTTTTTCAAAATAAGCATCGGCTTCGGTTTCTGTTCCATTATGGTGCAGAGCAAGCTGAATTGTTTGTCCATCCAACTCAAAGGTTTTTAAAATGAAATCACTGATTTCCGTTGGGCTATCCATAAAATAATACAGGTTTGGCGCCATGTAGGTAGTCCCAGATACTAATGGCAACTGAGTAGCTACTTTCCAGTTAAGGTCATCTCTAACGTTAAAAGTAACCTCTATTTTACGTTTGCTAAGTTGGGGAGCATACATAAAAGTTGCAGGTATATTTAAGTGAGCATGAGTCTCGTCAACTTGCGAATAGGTGCCATCACCTCTGTTGGCGAACAGTGTGTATTCAATTTTTACAGAACCATCATGTCCAGTTATTTCCCATTCATATGGGTTAGGTCGATGAACACTTAGGTTATTTCCTTTACTATCCATTGCTTTAAATCCATATACATTCTTAGCAAATTCATGCAAGGCATATCGTCCAGGAGATGTTCTGCTCATTCGAACAAAAAGTGTGTCCATGTCTAAATCGGGGAAAGAAACACTAATTGCTGCTTCATGGTGTACAGCATTCTCAAATGAAATTTCGTAAGTGTTGGTTTGGGCTTCCATGACCAAAACAGAAAATATTGCAAAAAAAGAAAAAAAGGGTTTCATTCAATAAAAGGTTTGTAAGAGACTAAAAGTACTATTTAAAAATAGTAAATACTAAATTTGTGTTATGGAGAGACTGCCCCATAAGCTACAATTAAAACTATCTGAAAGATTGACAAATGGCTCCATGCGAAGCCTAAAAAAGGGTGGTGACTTAATTGATTTTTCTTCGAATGATTATTTGGGCTTAGCAGGAAAAAAAATGATAAATGAAGCGACCACGGCAATTCTTAAAGAGCGAAATCTTAATGAAAACGGTGCCACAGGGTCTAGATTGCTAACAGGTAATCATATTTTATACAAGGAGCTTGAAGATTTTTTGGCATTGTATCATAATTCTAAGACGGCCCTTGTGTTCAACTCAGGATATGATGCCAACATCGGATTCTTTTCCTCAGTTCCTCAACGTGGAGACATCATTTTATATGATGAGTTGGTGCATGCCAGTATTAGGGATGGGATTAAAATGAGCAATGCAAAGAGCTATAAATTCAAACATAATGATTTAAAGAACTTAGGTGAGAAAATTTCACTGTCACTTCGAGCGCAGTCGAGAAGTAAAGACAGCGAAATTTACATTGTTACGGAATCTGTTTTTTCCATGGATGGAGATTCACCTGATATTAAAGCATTGGCAGACTTTTGTGCTAAAAATGGTTGCTATTTGGTTATTGATGAAGCGCATGCAACAGGAATCTTTGGTGATGGAAAAGATCTGGTCTGTCAACTGGGATTGGAGGAAAAAGTTTTTGCCAGAATCATCACTTTTGGTAAAGCATTGGGGAGTCATGGAGCAGTTGTTTTAGGGAGCCATGATTTAAAGACTTACTTGGTCAATTTTGCTCGAAGCTTAATTTATACCACCGCTCTTTCACCACATACAGTAGCTTCAGTTTTGTCTGCATATCAGTATTTGGAAACATCTAGTAGTGCAGATAGGTTGGAGTTAAAAGAAAACATCAAGTATTTTAAAGAACAGATTCAATTTTTAAATTTGAATGGGGGCTTTATTGAGAGTAATTCGGCAATACATTCTTTAATAATTCCTAGAAACGAAAGAGTAAAACAAGTATCAAAAAATTTACAATCTGAAGGCTTTGATGTAAAACCAATTCTGTCACCTACTGTAAAAGCTGGACAAGAGCGATTGCGATTTTGTTTGCATTCATACAATACAAAAGAAGAAATATCGCGAGTTTTGTCAATAACAAGAAATCTTATAAAATAATGGCGGAAGAATTTTACACACTTGCTTCTTTTGAATTCCCTGCAGATGTTCAAATTATTAAAGGAAGGCTTGAAGCAGAGGGTATTGCTGTTTTTTTAAAAGATGAGAATACCATTAACTCAGACCCTTTAATTAGTAGTGCTATAGGTGGGGTGAAATTACGAGTTTATGCTATAGATAAAGAAAGAGCAAAGGAGATTTATGATGAGGTGCGAAACTACGCGACGGATAATCAAGGTAATCTTATTATTTGCCCCAATTGTAAAGCAACAAAGTCTGAGACATACTACTCTAGAAACAGTATCTTTTACAAACTCTTCCCCTTTTTTGAGCCTAAAAAATACAAGTGCGCTCAATGTAATTTTATTACCAAACCGCAACAATGAGATTTTTTATAACAGGTATATCAACGGATGTTGGTAAAACCATTGCATCAGCAATAGTAGTAGAAGCACTTCAAGCAGATTATTGGAAACCAGTGCAAGCTGGGGATTTAAAATATTCGGATAGTCATAAGATTGAAGAGTTAATTTCAAACAGTAAGACAAAAATCCATATGAACAGTTATGCTTTACATACTCCAATGAGCCCTCATGCTGCCGCGGAAATAGATAGAGTCACTATTGAGGTTGACAAAATCAAAGAACCGAACACGGAAAACCGTCTGGTAATTGAAGGGGCTGGTGGATTGTTGGTGCCTTTAAACGATTCCGAAACCATCTTTGATTTGATTAAGTTGGATTACAAAGTCATAGTAGTGTCCAGACATTATTTAGGGAGCATAAACCATTCACTTTTGACCATAGAAAAACTTCAAGAAAAAAATCTAAACGTTGGTGTTATTTTCAGCGGAGATGAACACCCGACCACAGAAAGTATCATTTTAAAGAAAACCGGGGTTACATTTCTTGGGCGAATTAAGGAGGAGAAAGTTTTTAACAAGGAAGTGGTTAAAAAATATGCGGAACAATTTAGATCCGCTCTAGAGTCATTCTAACCTTTGGTAGATGAGTCCTCTGTCTATAGTTTTAACCAAGGCATAGTTTTTTTCTAGATAACCATCTATATAAGAGTTAAACTCTTCTAATTTTTTGTCAAAAATCTTTTTCCCTTTTCGGGTTATGACAGTTTTAGGTTGAACCACTTCTAAAATATAACGCAATTCTTCTATTCCTGTTTGCCGAGGATTTTTCATAAATGGGAAAAGCTCATCCCGGGTTATACTACTGGGGTGAGTGGCCGCTTTTGTAGGTGGTGTTTCGTCCAAAACCCAATATCCAATGTGATATTCTGTAAAAAAAATATTTTTGGTTTCTATTTCGTTGTCAACAATATATCTAGGAACATCAATTCCTTCGCCATTAAAAAAAGTGCCCTTTTTCATTTTGTTTGAAACAATATTTCCATATTCCAGATATGCTTCAACTGGAAGAAACACTAGCAGAAAAATAACAATCACGGTATACTTTTTCTTTATTGAAGGGAGCTTGCTTATGGCCATACCAGCTGGAACAAGAATAAATGGGTACAACTGTATTAGATAATGCCCGTTTACCTTTCCCGCTTGCATGAACGAGAGCAAAATACCAATAGTAATGACTGTTAACAACTGTAATTGTTTAGATTTAAAGTCAATTACTTTTGAGGCAAATCCGGCATATAATAGGCCTAGAATAACAAAAACAACAGGAAGCGTTTTAACCACAGAGTGTTGTTTTGAACCGGAATAGGCTAGTGGGGCTTCAAAAATGGATTGCCACCAGGTGGTAATCTCATTTTGTAAATAGTAGGGAATTGCAGTTGATATAATGAGACATACAAACCCAATGCCCATCACAAAAAGCCTTTGAAAACTATACCAAAATTGTTTTTCATGAACTGCTTTCCAAAGAAAATAGATTCCTAAAGCAAGTAAGGGATAAGCCATATTCAGTTTAGACATTACAGAAAGTCCAAAAAGAATCCCCGTTATAAAATACCAACCTTGATTCTGTTTGGCAAACAACAAATACACTCCTGCAGCAAAAAACATAGTGCAGATATGTTCAGACATTACCCCTTGTAAACTTCCAAACATGCTTTGAAAAAGGACACAAAATATAGCACACCAGAAACTCACCTTTTTAGAAGTGATTTTGGTTCCAATTCCGTACGTAAACAGCGCGGTTATGGCAACTAGGAAAACTCCAGCAAGGCGGATAGCGATAAAACTCTTTCCAAAAACTGAAATAACCGTAGCAAAAAATAAAAATGTAATAGGGGGCTTAAGGTCCCAAAGCTGTGTATATGGCAAATGGCCATTGATCCATGATTGTGCCATTATAATAAATGTACTTTCATCACGATCAATATAGTCCCTAAAAAAGAACGGAAACCGAATGAAGAAGGCGATTAAAAAAAGAACGACAAAAACAGTTTTCCAGTTCAGGTCTTTGTAGTTGGTAAGGTTAAATAAGGTAGCGTTTTTAAGCACTTTAGAGATTAAGTTTTTTGTGTTTTAATTACCATCTTTGCAAGATAGATAAATTGAAACATTTGATTAATCCAGAATTATTGGAAAAATTATCGGATAGAGATAAAAAACACCTTTGGCATCCATTGACCCAGCACAAAATTCATTCGGAGATGTTGGCGATTTCAAGGGCAAAAGGGGCGGTTCTTTATGATGACAATGGGAAAGAATATATAGATGGCATTTCTTCTTGGTATACAGCTATGTACGGACATTGCCATCCTTATATTTTAGAAAAAGTTGGAGCACAAATGCAACAATTAGATCAGGTTGTATTTAGTGGTTTCACCCATGAACCTGCGGTAAAACTATCTGAAGAATTGATTAAAGTTCTTCCAGACAATCAAGAAAAACTCTTTTTTTCTGACAATGGTTCCACAGCTACTGAAATAGGGATTAAAATGGCACTGCAATACCATTTTAACAAAGGAGAAAAACGTAATGTGTTGCTGGCGTTTGAAGAAGGGTTTCATGGTGATACTTTTGGAGCAATGTCTGTTTCTGGGCTATCAGTTTATAACGGTCCTTTTGCAGATTTCTTTATTGAGGTAGAGCGTATTCCCGTGCCTACTGAAGAAAATATTGAGACCATTCTAAATCATCTGCAAATCCAATTGAAGCAAAATAATATAGCCGGATTTATCTATGAGCCACTGGTTCAGGGGGCAGCAGCAATGAAAATGCATAATGCAGAAGGGCTTGACCGAATATTGAGCCTGTTGAAAGAACACCATGTGCTTACTATTGCAGATGAAGTAATGACAGGATTTGGAAAAACAGGCAAGTATTTTGCTTCTGATTACATGGAGGCCAAGCCAGACATCATTTGCCTTTCTAAAGCACTAACGGCAGGATTAGTGCCTATGGGGCTTACTACCTGCACCGAAAATGTTTACAATGCATTTTATAGTGATGAGCTTGCTAAAGGACTGTTTCATGGCCATACCTATACAGCAAATCCGTTAGCTTGTGCAGCAGCACTAGCTGCCTTGGAATTGCTTAAGACAGATGAGATTCAGGATAATATTCAAAACATCATCCAATGGCACAAAGAGTTTGATGATGGGATTAAAAATCATCCAAAAATTTCGTCA
Organism: Flagellimonas sp. CMM7; assembly: GCF_021390195.1. Classification (NCBI taxonomy): domain Bacteria; kingdom Pseudomonadati; phylum Bacteroidota; class Flavobacteriia; order Flavobacteriales; family Flavobacteriaceae; genus Flagellimonas; species Flagellimonas sp. CMM7. The sequence continues at coordinate 2,267,358 of NZ_CP090003.1, forward strand.
ACACGTCAATTGGGTGTGATTTATGCCTTGGATTTGAATGTGAAAATGGAACGATACGGCAATTTGAGGGATAGGCTTTTCAAACATTTTATGGATAACGGTGTTTTTCTGCGTCCGTTGGGAAACACCATTTATATTCTAGCCCCTTTTATTACTACAAAAAAACAGATGGATTGTATTTACGATAACATCAAGTCTGCTATAGAAATGGTATAATTGGATTAAAATGTTGAAAGAACCAATTTCGATAACAGCGATATCCTCAATTTCTTCACTTGGAAATTCTTCAGAAGAAATATGGAATTCCTATTTAGACGATAATCATTATTTGTCCCAAATAACCATTGGCGAACAAAATGTTTGGGGATCAACAGTCTCAAACAAAATAAGATTAGACATTGAAAATCTAAGGGAATCAGATTCCAAGTACAGAGAGTTGGACGATTCGGTTCTTTTTGCAATGTATTCCGCTAGGCATGTAGTTTCTGATGCAGGTTGGGATGAGCATACCGATTTTGGAATCAATATTGGTTCATCTCGCGGAGCCACTTCACTTTTTGAAAAGTATCATGAGGAATTTTTAAGAGAGGGAAAATCTTCTACGCTATCTTCACCAACTACAACTTTAGGTAACATATCATCCTGGGTTGCCCATGATTTAAAATCCAAAGGCCCGGACATTTCACACTCCATCACATGTTCAACTGCTTTACATGCCCTTTTAAATGGTGTTGCTTGGATTCAAAGTGGTATGGCGGACAAGTTTTTAATAGGAGGTAGTGAAGCTCCATTAACACCCTTTACCATTGCTCAAATGCAAGCTTTAAAGATATACTCCGAAGATACGGGAGAGTTTCCGTGCAGAGCTTTTGATTTAGAAAAAAAGCAAAATACGATGGTTTTGGGAGAAGCCGCAGCAATGGCGTGTTTAGAAAAAGGCAAAAAAAACAGTACACTTGCTTTGATAGAAGGAATAGGGTTTGCAACAGAACCTTTGGAGCATAACGTTTCTATTTCCGCCGATGCGCTATGTTTTCAACAATCTATGAAGATGGCTTTGGGAGATTTACATCCAGATGAGGTAGATGCCATAGTGATGCATGCACCAGGAACAGTTAAAGGTGATTTATCTGAATTTAAAGCAATAGAAAAAGTTTTTTGTAACAAAACCCCTTTTTTAACTACCAATAAATGGAAAGTAGGTCATACTTTTGGTGCTTCGGGGATGTTAAGTGTCGAAATGGCAATTTTAATGTTACAGTACCAACAAGTCATAAAAGTCCCTAAGATAGCCTACAATACCATACCCAATACAATACAAAGAATAATAATAAACGCCGTGGGTTTTGGTGGAAATGCTGTGAGTATTCTTTTAAAAAAGACAAATTCTTTATAACCCTCTCATTTAGTTAATTCAAACTTCCTTGTTCTTTATTCTTATAATATGCTGTATTTTTGATTTTGATATTCAAGAAACATGAGTACTACAAGACACAACTGGACAAAGGAAGAAATCCTTAATATATATAACAGACCAATGATGGAGCTGCTTTACGATGCGGCAACTATCCATCGTAAAAATCATGACCCAAACACGGTACAGGTTTCCACATTACTTTCTATAAAAACAGGAGGTTGTCCAGAGGACTGTGGGTATTGCCCCCAAGCGGCGCGTTATCACACAGATATTGAAGGGAACGATTTAATGACCGTTTCTCATGTAAAGGCGCAGGCTTTAAGAGCTAAGGAATCCGGAAGTTCAAGGGTGTGTATGGGAGCAGCATGGAGAAATGTAAAGGATGGTCCAGAATTTGACCAGGTCTTAGAAATGGTTCGTACCATCAACAAATTGGATATGGAAGTTTGTTGTACCTTGGGAATGATTACTGAAAATCAAGCAAAAAGATTAGCGGAAGCTGGCTTGTATGCCTATAATCACAACTTGGACACTTCCGAGGACTATTACAAAGATGTAATTTCTACCCGCGCTTTTGAGGATAGACTGGAGACCATAGATAATGTAAGGAAGAGCAATGTTACTGTCTGCAGTGGAGGAATTATAGGAATGGGAGAGCAGTTGGAAGATCGTGCCGGAATGTTGGTAGCTTTAGCTTCTTTAAATCCGCAACCAGAATCCGTGCCAATAAATGCATTAGTTGCTGTAGAAGGCACACCTATGGAAGATATAGCCCCTATCTCTATCTGGGAAATGGTCAGGATGGTAGCAACTACAAGAATTGTAATGCCAGAGACTCAGGTTAGGTTATCTGCAGGGCGTACAGAGATGAGCAGAGAAGGACAAGCCATGTGCTTTTTTGCTGGGGCCAATTCTATTTTTGCCGGGGATAAATTGCTGACTACTCCAAATCCTGATGTGAATGAGGACATGGAAATGTTCAAACTTTTGGGATTGAATCCACAAAAACCTTTCACTAAAATCTCACAGCCCAAAACTGTTGAAGCTTCAGATTCTGAATATGAGTCATTAGGGGAGAAACCCAAATGGACCCGTCCAGGGCATACTATTGAACGCAATGAAGAAGCAAAACAAAAGCCCAATTTAGTTGCCAAGGAATGAGGTTATAGAACTATTTAAAAACCTTTTATTAATTTAGTTGTTTCAAAATAAGTGAAATTTTGGAGCTCAACCTTGAACAAATTCCTCGAGAACAAACACTTTCAAAGAAAGAGTTCATCCGTAAGTATTTCAAGCCACAAAAGCCAGTGGTGATAGAGAACTTTGTTGAGGATTGGCCAGCATATTCTAAGTGGAACTTGGAATATATGAAGGACATTGCAGGAGAGAAAATTGTCCCGCTCTATGATGATAGACCTGTAAAGCATGATGAAGGGTTTAACGAACCCCATGCTAGGATGAAGATGAAAGACTATATTGAACTTTTAAAAAGTGAACCTACAAAATATCGTATTTTTCTTTGGAATGTTTTAAAGGAAGTCCCGCAACTGCAAGACGACTTCACATATCCTAACTTTGGCCTAAGACTAATGAAAAGATTGCCGATGTTATTTTTTGGAGGGAGTAACTCGCATACATTTATGCATTATGACATTGATTTGGCCAACATTTTCCATTTTCATTTTGAAGGAAAGAAACAATGTATTCTTTTTTCACAATCAGAAACAAAATTCTTGTATAAGATTCCACATTCTTTAATTACTAGGGAGGATATAGATTTTGCAAAACCAGATTTAAAAAAATGGCCGGCATTAAAAAATGCCAAAGGCCATAAAACGCAATTGGAGCATGGGAATGTGCTATATATACCGGAAGGATATTGGCATCATATGAAATATATGACACCAGGGTTTTCCTTAAGTTTAAGGGCGATTGCCAGGAATCCAAAAAACTTTGGAAAAGCGGCTTATAATATTCTTTTTATGCGTCATTTTGATAATCTAATGCGCAGACTCAAAGGACAAGAATGGATCGATTGGAAGAATGAAAAAGCAATTAAGCGTACACATAGTGCACTAATTCAAGAATAGGGCTCTTAGGGTTATATGAGTTCCTTTAGCTTTTCATAGACTAGATTACTTTCCCAGCCTCTATAGAGAAGATAATCGGCCAATTTTTTCTTTTTCTTTTGAACGTTGGTTTCACTGATTTGAGTCACCCTTTTTTTGGCAAGTTCATCTAGGGTCCTGTGATAATCTTCTTCGTTTATTTCTGCCAAGGCACTTTTAATATTGAATTTTGATACTTGACGTAGCTTCAATTCGTTCACAATACGATTTTTGCCCCATTTTTTAATGGTAAATTTTCCTCTAGCATAGCTTTTTGAAAAACGTTCCTCGTTTAAGAAATTCTCTTGAATAAGGTGTGTGGTAATTTGATCTATAGCTTCTGGAATCATGCGCATGCCCTTTAGCTTTTCTACTACTTCTTTATGGCAACGCTCTTGGTAGGCACAATAACGCTCTAATTTCTTGGTAGCTTCGGTAAGGCTATATGCTTTATGGCTGATCAAGTTATCGGTTTTTACGGGAGTTCAGTTCAGCTTGCATTATCTTGGCTTGTTTCAGATTAATGATAACAATAATCGCGGAGCCTATAGTAACGATTAAAAGAGGTAGTGCAGAAGTATCTTTTTTGAATATAAAGAGATATAGAACCGTAAGCAATACAAGAATAGAGGTTCCAATCAACATCGCAACAATTGCTTTAATGGTTTTTATATTTTGTCTTAACTGTTCAGACGATTGTGTCTTTATTTTTTTGTTCTTCATTTTAAGATATAATACCTCTCAATAATTAGCTTTCAATATACTAAAAACAAAAAAAGCGACTCTAGAAATAGAGTCGCTTTGTATTATCTAATTGTTTTACCGTCTTTGTTTTTAAAACGATATTCAAGGTATGTATAGGCATCTCTGGGTTGAATTTTAACCCATTTCTTATAATCTAAGAACCACTTATAGCGTGGAGATGGAAATCCTTTAGTTAAGTAAGCAGCAATAAAAGGGTGTATATTCAAAATAATACCATTCTCTTTTTGGTTACCTTTCATGATTCGCTCTAAATCAACATTGATTTTGTCTATTAAAACTATGGGAGCTTCAACTTCGGTTCCTGAACCATTTGGATTTTCCTCACTTGTCTTGATATTCATTTCTGGACGAACCCTTTGTCTGGTTATTTGTACCAGGCCAAATTTACTGGGGGGCAAGATTTTGTGCTTTGCCCTATCATCTTTCATTTCATCCCTTAAATGATCAAACAATTTTCTTCTGTGATCACCTTTGATCATATCAATGAAATCGACAACAATAATTCCACCCATGTCACGAAGGCGAAGCTGTCGTGCTATTTCGGATGCTGCTGAAAGATTTACTTCCAGGGCAGTATCTTCTTGATTTTTAGCTTTATTAGAACGGTTACCACTGTTCACATCAATTACGTGAAGCGCTTCTGTATGTTCTATAACAAGATAAGCTCCTCGGCTCATGGAAGCCGTTCGACCAAAGGAAGTCTTTATTTGACGTTCAATTCCAAATTTTTCAAAAATTGGAGATGTGCCAGAATAATGTTTTACAATAGACTCCTTTTGGGGTGCGATTTCATGTAAATAATCCTTGATTTGATTATAAAGCGTTTCATCGTCAACATGTATTCCTGTAAAGGAATCGTTAAAGACATCTCTTAATATGGAAGAAGCTCTGTTTAGCTCTACCAATACTTTGGATGGATGAGGTGCTTTTTGCAGTCTCCTGCACATTTTCATCCATTTGGATGATAAATTCTGAAGATCTTTGTCTAGTTCTGCAACTTTTTTGCCTTCTGCAACGGTACGTATAATTACGCCAAAACCTTTGGGCTTAATACTCTTTACAAGACGTATTAGCCTATCTTTTTCTTCTTTGCTTCCTATTTTTTGTGATACGGAAACACGGTCAGAAAATGGAACCATAACCAAATAACGCCCTGCTAAGGAAAGTTCTGAGCTTATTCTTGGTCCTTTGGTGGAAATGGGTTCTTTTACAATCTGTACCAATAATGACTGATTGGCCTTAATAACTTCGTTAATACTGCCATTCTTGTCTATATCTTTTTCAAATGGAAAATCTTTCAAGGAATAGTCTTTTAACTTTCCCGTTCTAACTTTTTTTATGAATTGCAACATGGATGATAATTGCGGACCTAGGTCATGATAGTGCAGGAACGCATCTTTTTCATAACCTACATTTACGAATGCCGCATTTAGACCGGTAACGGGTTTTCTTATCTTAGCTAAGAAAATATCCCCTACGGAAAAATTGTTGTCATCCTCATCTTTGTGTAATTCTATAAGTTTTCCATCCTTTAGTAAGGCAAAATCGACTGCTTCCGGGCTAGATCTAACAATTAACTCTCTATTCACCTGAATCGATTTTTATTTATCCTGTAATATTTTACGGGATAAATGATTAAACAATATATAGAATCGGTTTTTTCAAACCGATTGAAATTCTTTTTTTGAATCTCTATGTCAAAGAACGTATGTGTGTAAAATGAAAAAGTAGTTGTTACAACTACTTTTTCTTGTGTCGGTTAGCTCTCCTGCGTTTTTTACGCTTATGGGTAGCTACCTTATGTCTTTTTCTTTTTTTACCACTCGGCATATGGCTCTTCCTTTAATGTTAATTATATTATTTTACTTGAACGTTGCTCTTTACACCTTCAACAAACACTTTTGCTGGTTTGAAGGCAGGAATATTGTGTGCGGGAATTTTAATGGTAGTGTTCTTAGAAATGTTTCTACCTGTTTTTTCCGCTCTTGTCTTAATGATAAAACTTCCGAAACCTCTTAAATAAACATTATCACCATTCTCCAAGGACGATTTAACCTCCTCCATAAACGATTCTACCGTTGCTTGTACGTCTCCTTTTTCAATACCTAGTTTTTCTGAGATTCTAGTTACAATATCTGCTTTCGTCATTTCGTATTATTATTTTCTTATTTTTTTAGGCTTGCAAATATAAAAATTAAAATCAATCTTTTGTTTAAACCCTTTAATTTTAAGTATATAAACTGCTACATTTAACCATTAGTATTTACCTGCATGTCTTTTTCCTTAAAAATCTTGAAATGGTACGATGAACATAAACGTGAACTTCCATGGAGAGCTACCAGAGATCCATACAAGATTTGGCTTTCTGAAATTATGTTGCAGCAAACACGTGTTGCACAAGGAACACCTTATTATCACAAGTTTTTGGAAGCTTTTCCTACGGTCTACGATCTTGCAAATGCAAAAGAGGACGAGGTTTTAAAGCTCTGGCAAGGTTTGGGATACTATTCTAGGGCTAGAAACCTTCATGCAACCGCAAAAATAGTGGTTGAGCAATATAAAGGTGAATTTCCCAACACTTATAAGGAACTAAAAGAACTAAAAGGAGTTGGAGATTATACCGCCAGTGCTATCGCATCCATTTGTTTTGATGTGCCTGAACCCGTTGTAGATGGTAATGTATATCGTGTTTTGTCTAGGTATTTTGGAGTGGATTTACCTATAAACAGTCCAAAAGGGATTCAACATTTTAAGCAATTGGCGCGAGATGTAATGAATACGGAAAATATTAGAGACTACAATCAAGGTATCATGGAATTCGGGGCGATACAATGTGCCCCAAAAAAACCATACTGCTTATTGTGTCCTTTAAATGATAGTTGCGTGGCCCTAAAAGAAAACAAAGTAGGCCAGTTACCGGTAAAACTTAAAAAAACCAAAGTTAAAGATAGATATTTTAATTATTTGGTTGTTTTGGATTCTAATAAGAACACTTTATTGGAACAAAGACAAGGTAGAGGAATATGGCAAAACCTATATCAGTTTCCTTTATTGGAATCAGAAAAAATACTGGAATTGAATGAATTACATGAGCAAATGTCCAAAGAATCTAGTTTGCCCGTTTCGCAAACGGTAACACTATTTAATGAGCAAGCTATAGTGCACAAACTATCCCATCAACACTTGCATACAAAGTTTTGGATTTTGGAAACAAAGGACGCAATTGAAGGGGGGGTTTCATGGGAACAGATTCATACTTTTCCCGTTCCGGTTTTGATTGCCGATTTCATCAAAACATTTAAAATTTAGTACTTTTGACTAATTAAAGAATTATGAGCGGGACATTAAATAAAGTGATGCTAATTGGGCATTTGGGAGACGAAGTAAAAATCCATTATTTTGAAGGAGGCAACTGTATTGGAAGATTTCCTTTGGCCACCAATGAAACCTATACCAATAGACAAACGGGAGAGAAAGTCACCAACACGGATTGGCATAATATTGTTGTAAGAAATAAAGCTGCTGAAATATGTGAAAAATACCTGAGCAAAGGAGATAAGGTATATTTAGAAGGAAGGTTGAAAAACCGACAATGGCAAGGTGAAGATGGCAATACCAGGTATACTACAGAAGTACATGTTCAGGATTTTACATTCTTGTCCACTAAGAAGGAGAGTATGGCTAATACACAACAGTCCTCAGGACCAGCAGTGCAAAACGACCCTGTTAAACCTACAGAACCTGCACCGGTTGATGGAACGGAACAGGATGATGACCTACCATTCTAGAGAAATAAGTTTAAAACAATTTACATTTGGATCCTGAGCCCTATTGTTTGGCGTTTTTCTTGACCACTTTTAGCGGTATATTCACAATCAAGGTGATTGTACTTTTACTTCTTTTAGGATGTTCTGCACTAATATCTGGAGCTGAGGTGGCATTGTTTGGCCTCTCCCAGACAGATTTAAACGAACTTGAAGAAACAGATACCTCAAGAGGGAAACTTATAGTCCGGTTATTGAACAAGCCAAAAAAACTGTTGGCAACGATATTGATTACCAATAATGCCATCAATATTGGAATAGTTTTATTGTTCAGCTCAATTGGGAATACCATTTTCTCAGAGATAACCCAAAACCTTTTTGGAGTGGTCTCCGTGCGTTTTCTTTTAGAGGTCATCGTTGCTACATTTTTAATTTTAATGTTTGGCGAAATCTTACCGAAAATCTATGCAAATAGAAATAAGGTTCAGTTTTCGCATTTTATGTCTATTCCCTTAAAACTTTTAAATACTCTCTTTACACCTTTAAGTTCGCCCATGAGTTCCGCTACGGTTTTTCTTCAAGAGAAATTGGGAAAGCAAAAATCCAATTTAAGTGTGGATCACTTATCTCAAGCATTAGAGCTTGCTTCGGAAGGAGATACTACAAAAGAAGAACAAAAGATATTGGAAGGGATAGTAACCTTTGGGAACACGGATACAAAACAGGTCATGCGTCCTCGCATTGATATTTTTGCGTTGGATGAGGAGATGAAGTTTCTGGAGGTTATACAAGAGATAAAAAAGAATGGCTATTCTAGAATCCCTGTTTTTTCAGAAAATATGGACAATGTCCTCGGTGTTCTTTATGTCAAAGACTTGTTGCCATATATAGATAGAAAGAGTTTCAATTGGATGTCATTGATTCGTGAACCCTATTTTGTTCCAGAAAATAAAAAGTTGGATGATTTGTTATTAGAATTCCAAGAGAAGAAAAACCACCTTGCCGTTGTAGTGGATGAATATGGTGGAACTTCTGGGATAGTAACACTGGAAGATATTATTGAAGAAATTGTTGGGGATATTAGTGATGAATTTGACGATGAGGATTTAGTTTTCTCCAAGCTGGACGATTATAATTATGTTTTTGATGGAAAAACCACATTGAAGGATTTTTACCGTGTTGTTAAGATTGAGGATGAAGAAGATTTTGAAGGGCAAAAAGGAGAATCAGAAACCATTGCCGGGTTTGTGTTGGAGATTTCGGGGAACTTTCCAAAGCGAGGAGAAAAAGTACTGTTTAAGAACTATCAATTCATTGTAGAAAGTTTAGATAAGAAGAGGTTAAAACGTATAAAAATTACATTGCCGCATGAAGCATAGTTGGATTTCAATCGTAGTTATTCTTGTTCTTTTTGTAAGTTGTAAGGACGAAGTCTTGCCAAAACCAAAGGCAATGTTGCGTTTGGAATATCCAAAAGCGGAGTACAAAGAACTGGACGCTGACTGCTCCTACATTTTTGACCTAAATACCTTATCCGTGGTAAAAGAAAATAAAGATTGCTCTTTGGTTTTGGATTATCCAGCCATGAAAGGGTCAATTTATATTACCTATAAACCTGTTAAAGACAATCTTAATACGCTGCTGACAGATGCGCAAAAACTCTCATATGAGCATGTGGTAAAGGCGGATAATATAGTAGAACAGCCCTTTATAAATTCCAATGGTAGAGTTTATGGAATGTTTTATGAGGTTAGTGGCAATGCAGCATCCCAGTCACAATTCTATATTACGGACAGTATCAACCATTTTGTAACTGGGTCACTCTATTTTTACGCGAAACCTAATTATGATTCTATTCTTCCTGCAGCTTTTTATATGCAAAAAGATGTTAGACGGATAATGGAAACCTTACGCTGGAAAGAATAACATTATTCCGTAGCCAATAACGCTTCTGCTTTTTTAATACTGGAATTAATCTGTTCCTTCAGCGCGTTCACCTTAGCTTCTTCTTCATTTAACCATCCTTGTTTTTCTTCGGAAAGTTCTTTTCCGTCTAAAATTTCATCAGAATCAAAACGGTTCCCAAATGACATCATCCAGTCCATCATATTAGTATTGGCCGCTTGAAGGTCTTTCATAGCTGCTTCGTATTGACGACCGGTTTCGGTCGTGTCTACTTTGCTTTTGAGTTCTCCTACCAATTTCCCTAATTTCCCCATTTTGGGCATTACCTCATCATGAACAGCCATTACTTGCTCCATTTGAGTTGGTCCTTCAGGCACTTTTTTTTCTTCCTTACATGCAGTTGCAAAAAGCAAAAGCGCAATTAAAAACATGGGATATTTCATTATTTCTTTCTTTTGTTCAAATGTATTTATTTTTCAATATATGGATCCAAACCTAAATCATACATTTTTTCAGTCATAATGCTTACAACGCGATCCGCTTTATCGGGGTGTCCACTTTCAAAAGGAGGTTGTGGGTCATACTCTAAATTTAATGCTACAAACTCGGCATAGTTACGACCTAAAATTTTGTCTACCAGAGCCATGCTCATATCAATGCCAGCAGAAACTCCCGCGCTTGTCCAGTATTTACCATCATTTGTGTAACGCTCTTTAACAAAAGTTGCTCCATATTCGGCCAATTTTTCTTCGGCACGGTACCAATGGGTAGTTGCATTTTTTCCTTTTAAAAGTCCTGCTGCACCTAAAATCCAAGCGCCAGTGCACACACTAACTGTATATTTGCTGTTTTGGTCAATTTTACGCACCCAATCCAATAGCTCTTGATCTTTGGTGGCTTGGTATGTTTCTATAAAACCTCCAGGAATGACCAACATATCCAGCTGTTCAATATCTTCAATCCCGTACTCAACTTCAATTTTCACCTTGTCACTGCTGGTAATGGTTCCTTTGTTCCTTCCTATGAGTATTTTCTCGGTAGGGAACATACTGTTCAATACGGAAAGCGGCCCCATGGCATCCATAGTAAAAAAACCATCATAAAGTAAAATCCCAATGCTTTCAATGGTATCCGTTGGGACCTCGTATAAAACGGCCATAGACTCTGTGTGTCCCATAAGGGCCAATTCTTCATTGGAATAGGCCGTGCCATCTGGTTTTAAGTTACGATCTTGTTTTTTTACCACTGCCTTTTCGTGGGCATTTGTATTGGAAGGGGTCTGTTTTTCTTGGCATGATAGAAGCCCTATTACTAAAAAGATGATTATTGTATTTTTCATTTTGTACTTTTTTTTGGATTAAAAATTCTTGAGGTTAATAGGTAAAGACTGAATCCTGAAAGGATGGTTACCAATCCAAACAGGGCAAACGCCCTAAGCAAAAGGTTGTTGAAGTTATCCCGCTCTTGATAGTCCATGGTATGAAGCATCCAAAAGAAATCAAAAACACGCCATTTGTTGCTTCTAAAGGTTTGTACGTTCCCATATTCGGTAGAAACATATACGGTTGTGTTCGCAGGCTCATCAAAAGTAATGGCGTATGCAGGTAATGGTCTGCCCCTATACTCATGATGTTTCCCCGTTTCGGTTAGATATTCTACCATTGTTATTGGAGCATTTACGGAAAGTTTTGCTTTGGCCACATCTATGCTTTGTTTCTTACTCAATGAGGGTAGTTTTTGTCCAGTTTTTGCATCAAATAGAAAAACTTTTTCACCCTCTCCCGTCCGTACTATCAATCTATAAGCGGGATGATTTAGATTTGAGAAAACTTCTAAAGAAACAATACTGTCGTTATCCCCAAGATTCTGAGTGAATATTGATGGAGACACTAAAGTATCTGAGACAAAAATTGGGGCATCTTTTTTCTTTAGGGTACTGCCTCGTATTTCCTCAATGTTGGTCCAACTGAAATAGAGACCGCCAAGGGTCCAAAGAAAGAATTGGATTCCTAAGATAACGCCCAAATAGCGATGCCATTTTCGATTAAGTTGAATAAGTTTTCTCTTTGTCATAATGGTAAGCCCGGAAGCATTGCTTCCGGGCATTTTTGGTTAAAATCTATAAATAACTGAACTTCCAAAGGTTAATGGCGCTGCTGTCCTAACATTTCTACTTCCAAAACTAGTATCCGCATTTCCAAAGGCCAAGTAGGTTTCATCCGTGAGGTTTTGTCCCCAAATAGCCAATTGGTAATTTTTATACCCAAAAGTGACCCTAGCGTTCAGCAATGTGTATGAAGGTTGTTCCAAGGTATTTTGAATATCTGTATAGTAACGGCCTATACTTCTAAGTTCCGTTCTAAAGGTTCCCTCGATTTCTTTAGAAAGGCCTGCGGTATATTGAGCGCCTAGAAATAATGTATACTCAGGTGCATTACCCAGTGAGTTACCGCTAATATCTGTACGTACCTCTTCTCCAGAAAGGAAATCCTGCCGAACCAGTTCAAAATCCTTGTACTCAGTGTCCGTAAATCCAAAACTTGCATCAAATTGTAATCCGTTCACTGGTATTATGGCAGTTTCCAACTCAACACCCAACGATCTTGCATCGCCAACATTTTCCCTTGCAAATGTAGATGGCGCCACTAAGTTGAAAAATTGAATATCTGTCCAGTCAATATAAAAAGCTGTTGCTCCCAACCTAAAACGATTGTTAGGGGTGTTTACCTTATAACCCAACTCAAAGTTGTTTGAGTATTCTGGGTCAAAGGTCTGTTTTGTCCCTTCTGGCAATCGCTGTGCATTTATGCCTCCTGCCCTAAAACCCCTGGTGTAACTTGCATACAAATTGGAATTGTTATTAGGGGTAAAAGAGACGGCAGCTTTAGGTGATATTGCTGAATAGTTACCATTTTCAGTAATCTCCGGATTAAATTCAACAAACGTTCCATTGGAAAAGATTAAATCTCCAAATCCATTGAATGTGGCTTTGCGTTCCTCATAATCATAGCGAAGGCCTCCTGTAAACTGAAACTTTTGGGTAAGGTTGACAGTAAATTCCCCAAAAGCAGCAAACCCTTTGTTTGATCCTTCGTTTTTGGAGATAATGTTGGAACCTCTTGGAAGCCCAAAAAAATCAGCTTCGGGGTCAGTCAATTCTTGAGCTAAATTGGTGGAAGGTTCAAATGCATTTTGTGTGAACCCAAAAAGCCCCCCGGTGTATTGCCATCTAGAATCTAAATTGACCGAATTAATTCTAAACTCCTGACTCCATACTTCTTGTGGTGGAAGTTTCTCACTAATCTCATCATCAACAAAAGAATGAAAAAAACCAGGAAAATCGATATCTTCAAACGCCAGAACAAGATTTTGATAGGTTGTTATGGAGCTCAATGTATAGCTTTCCCCAAAATGTTTGGCAACCAAAGCTGTATTGACAATGTTTCTATTATGGCTTGCCAGTCGGCTTAAATAAATCTTATCAGGATTTTCAAAAGCGATTTCTTCATTCGGTTGGGAGACGAAAAATCCAGAGGCATCGGACCAATCTCTTTGTCCTTTTACATTAAGAGAAAGACTTAGCTTTTGACTTGCCAACCACTTTAAACTAAGATTCCCATATAAATTGCTGAAATCACCAACCGATTCCCCATTTAAGGAGATATCTGGTATTGGCGCTAGAGAAGCATCGTTTTCCCAATATCCGTCCCTAGATTGAAACAGACCATTAAAACCAAAGAACAGTTTGTTCTTTACTAAAGGAGTTTTAATGCTTATTGCATGACGCTGTAAACTTAAATTCCCAAAACCAACCTCGGCAAAACCTTCGGTTTTATTTGTTGGTTGCTTAGTCAAGATATTTATTACCCCGCCCATTGCGTTTCTGCCAAATAATGTTCCTTGAGGCCCTCTAAGGACCTCAATACGCTCAATATCTGTTAATGCAAATCCGTTTGCAAGAATGTCCAACTGATTCACATCATCAATATAAGTTGCCACTGCAGGGTTCTCACTAAAAACCTGTATGCCCCTAATAGATTGGATGGCCTGGAATGGCACACCAGATTCTTGATAGAGATAATTGGGTACAACTGCTGTAAGTCCATCCAACCCCCAAGTACGAGTATCCTCAATGGTCTTACTGCTTAATGAACTGATCGAGATGGGAGAGGCCACTAAGGTTTCTTCACGTTTTCTTGCTGAAACCACCACATCTCCCAAAACTGTAGTTTGTTCCAATAAGACTATAGTTAGCTCAGATTCCTCAAAGATGACCACGGTCTGTGCTGCAAAACCCAACGCAGAAACCACCACAGCTTTTGAGGGAGTATTTAACTTTAGTGTAAACAGCCCCTTTTTGTCCGTAGCTGTACCAAGATCGCTATTTAGAACCGAGATGTTTGCCAAAGGGATTGGATTTCCTTGAGAATCTATAACATTCCCTTTTAATGTAATTTGAGCCGTTGCGCATAAAAACGAACATGCAAAAATTGCCAGTATCAGTACTCTTTTCATGAATAAATCTTAGAAAGAGTATTGTGTGCCAAAGGTTAAGGTCTCCTTGGTCTGCAATTGAATGCCATTTAGATTTTGATAAAGTGGATATCCAAATTCAAATCCAAACCTAAGGTTTTTAAGTGCTCCCTTTGAAATATAGGTGTTTACTCCAATTCCTGAGTTTATATAGGTTCCGCCAGAGTTGTTAGTGTCTGCCGTAATGACCATCATTGGGTTCAGGTTTGGGTCTACTCCCTCAATTTCTCCAACTATAAGACCTTCCAGTCTTGCTGAAACACTAAGCCAGTTACTTGTTTTAATTGCAAACCAGTTGTTTAGACTGTATCGATTGCCATAGCGGTACTCCCTATCATTTTCTCCAAATCGGAAGACCCCTCTTATTTGACTTCCCCAAGAAATAGATTCATTTTGACCTAAATAAGTCAATGACAAGTTGGGATCAAACGTACCACTGCCTACTTGCATGGGATAGGGCAATTCAGTTTCATTTGGTGCTGAAGCCGGAGTAACATCACTCTCCGTAACACTTCCGGTAGGAATTGAAAATCCTAATTGCCCATGTAGTGTTTGTTGGTTTTTGTTGAAGAATTTATACAAAATGGCAAGTTGAATATCTCCAAAACCACTAGACTCTGTAGTAAATGTTCCACCCATACGAGTAATATGATCCATTTCCATGGATAGATAATTGAACATGGCCATTAAGGTGATTTTGTCACTTGGCGCAAACATGGCCCCAAGCATATGCATGTTCATGGGCATATTTGTAGGGGTTACCATATAATTGGCCAAAGCGTCATCAAAAGAAGCATCATCACTGCCCTGTTTAAGCTCATCCATATTCATATACATATAGCGATAGGAAAACATCCATTCTCCCTTACCGTGCATATGATCTCCCATGACGGAAATTGGGGCGTGTCCATCTGGTCTGCCCGCGGACCATTTTTGAGATTCATCATTAGTTTCTTGTGCATAAAATGCGATTGTGGCCACCATAAAAATGGCCGATATATATATTTTCATCGGTTTTTATTATTGAAGTTGTTGGTGATTTTTGCAACGAATGTTTTAATGAATCACCTTAAAATAAATTTGTGTAAGCGTATGCTAGGAAATAGCGCTGGGCGGATGAAAATTGTAAGCAGAATACAAAAAAGTATAGCTGTTGGAATAATCAAAATGATTTTGATTAGGAACTAGATGAGGTTTTTTGGAATTGTAAAACATTAAATCAACAAAGCCAATAGGATATTCTTCTAAAGCAATTTTGGGAAGGTTTTGTTTTTTTTCCTCATTTTGTTCAGAAAGTCGCTGCATAAGATAGCACTTACCATTACATTGCAACTCCACCTTATCCTTGTTGACACAAAGAAATTCGGCTATGTAATCTTCATAGATGACATACTCTAACATTGGACCAACGGGACGTACCATGGCCATAATGTATAGCAATACAAAACAATATACGATTGAGTGTTTCAACTATGTTCTTTACGTATTGCAAAATTAGGCTATAAAGTGTAAAAAGTCTTAAATAAGACGCACTTTTGCATTTTAAAATTTTAATGTGAACGAACACAAAAGAAAGTGGATTTATCTAATTGTGCTGTCCATAATCTGGGGAACATCTTATATATTAATTAAAAAAGGGCTACAGGGTTTTAATCCAATTCAATTAGGTTCCATTCGTATTGTTTTGGCCGCACTTTTTTTGTTCATTGTTGGGTTTAAATCCTTAAGAACTATTTCTAAAAAAGAGTGGTTTTGGGTAGGTGTTTCTGGAATAGTTGGAAGTTTTATCCCCATGTTTTTGTTTGCTTTTGCAGAAACTGAGATAGATAGCAGTATAGCATCAATATTAAATTCGCTGGTTCCACTTTTTACTTTGTTTGTTGGGTTGTTTGCTTTTGGGGTGGGGTTTACGAGAAATCAATTATTGGGTGTTGTAGTTGGATTGTTGGGTGCCGCTTTTCTAATCTTTTTTGGGACGGAAGTGAACCCGAACCAAAATTATTGGTATTCGGGTTTTGTTATTATTGCAACCATTTGTTATGCATGTAATGCAAATATTATAAAGAACAAGTTACAAGATGTATCTCCTATGGGAATCGCAGTTGGAAATTTTGCTGTTATTTTAGTACCTGGAATTATCGTTCTTTTGTTCTCCGGATTTTTGAAAGAAGAGGTTACCACTGGCCCATACTTTTTTAGCTCACTGGGTTATATAGTAGTATTATGCATAATGGGAACCTGTGTTGCTAAGGTTATGTTCAATAAATTGGTTCAGATCTCTACTGCTGTTTTTTCTGTTTCGGTAACATATCTAATTCCCATAGTGGGTATTTTTTGGGGAGTGCTGGATGATGAAAAGTTTACATTATGGCAATTATTTGCAGCACTCGTAATTCTATTCGGAGTTTATTTGGTAAACAAAAAGAAGACGCCACAAAGGACGCCTTCTTCTAAAAAGTAATTGGACTTTATTCGAAATCTGAAGCTGTGACACCTTCATTGACTTTAATTTCTTTTACCACAAACTCAAAGTTTTGAGGCCCCATGGTTTGAGATAACTTGAAAGGGAATTTGATACCCGAAACTTCTTGATAGTTATCAAACCCTAGTGTATTTGACATTTGCTGTCCCTGCACTTCTTCCATACTGATTTCTTGCAGCTTAAGGCCGGTTTCCACATCATAGAATGAAGATTTTTTATCGGTTATCTTAAGTTTGTATGCTTTTTTATCACCTACTGATTCAACACCTTCTAAAGTGATATTGCCAGCTGCCAAATAGTTCAACTCTGGAAAGGCCGCAGACTCTTCTTTTACTCTTTTAATTTCTTCAGGAGAGAGGTCTTTTCGCTGGCCTTGAGCCACCATATAACCCTTGTCTCCATCCAAAACCTGCTTCTGCATAGAGTTGCCCATGACCTTTACATCTTGCATGAATTGGTCTTTTGAGGTTTTCTTCATTTCCAATTCTAACTTCATCCCCTGCATTTCTGCTTCAGCCACCATAGCATAGGACTCTACTCCTTCTAATTTTTCTTTTCCTCCAATGGCTTCCATATACTTTTCCAAAATAGCTTCCACAGTTATTCCTTCAGGGATAACACTGTTGTAATCTGGCTTTTCTGTTTTGTTTGCATATTTGTCATAAAATAAAACAGGAACGGCTTTGTCATTAAAGGTCACTTTCTCTAGATTTTCCAAGACTTCGCTTCCTTTTCCAGTCACTACGACTCGCGCATTTGAGGTGGAGAAATACTTTTGTGCTGCCTTTTGAACATCATCAATGCTTACTGCTTCAATTCGTTCCAAATAGGTTTTGTAAAAGTCTTTGGACAAATCTTCAGTTTCTATGTTCAAAGCATAATTGGCAATGGTCTCAGGGTTTTCTAATGCCATAACAAAGCTCCCGGCATATTTGGCCTTTGCATTGGTAAGCTCTTCTTCCGTAACAGGTTCTTTTGTAATTCTATCTATTTCACTTAGGATTTGAACTACTGAACTATCCGTAACTGTGTTTCTTACCTGTGCATATGCATTAAATCGCATTGGACTATACTTATTGTCCCTAATACCAGAGTAAGAGCCGTAGGTGTATCCTTTATCTTCTCGAAGATTCATATTCAACCTAGCTTGTGATCCTCCTCCCAATACTCTATTGGCTAAAAGAGCATCTAAATAATCTTCATCCTTCATTTTTAATTCAGTAATATTTTGCACCACAACTTCTGATTGTACCGAATTGGGAACATCTACAAAATTAATTTGATTGTATTGAGCATCTGTGGGTTTGGTATAGCTAAAAGATGGAGGGACTGCTTTTGACCATGGCGTAAAATTAGTTGTAACGAGCTCTTTTACATTGTCAAAATCGACATCACCAATAATGACCAAATAAGCATTGGCCGGCACAAAATAATCTCGGTAGTATTTGTCCACATCGGCAAGGGTAACGTTGTTTACGGTTTTTTCAGAGGTGATTTCTCCATAAGGATGTTTTTTCCCATACGCCAGTGCCAATTGAACTCTGGTTGCAATGGCAGAAACATCTTTTTCCTCAGATTTTATCCCAGTAATAATTCTGTCTTTTTCCTTATCGAACTCCTCTTGAGTAAAATTTGGATTTAACGCTGCATCTGTCATAAGTTCTAGAATTCTAGGGAAGTATTTGGAAAGGCAACTTGCAGACGCACTTTGGTCACCGATACTTATTGAAGCTCCCAAAAAATCTACCTCTTCATAAAAATCATCCTTTGGAATAGACTTGGATCCTTTACCCAACAAACTGGATGTTAAATCTGAAACACCTGCCTTGTCTCCTTGTAGAATGGGTGGGTTGTCTATGGTCAATTGAATGGAAACTCTTGGTAACTTATGGTTTTCCACCACCATAACCTTGAGTCCGTTGTTTAGTTCAAAGCGAGCAGGTTCCTTCAAATTTATCTCGGGAGCGGGACCTGCTTTGGGTGGTGTGCTTCTATCAATTTGTGCATATGATACTGCCATGAAAAAGGACAGTAAAGAAAAAATTATATACTTTTTCATCTTAATTGGCTTCTTTTTGTTCTGGTAAATACTCTAATTCTACCCTTTGATTCATCTTTAAATATTTTTTCGCAACTTCCATTATTTCTTCACGGGTGATGGAACGATAAATATCAATCTCAGTGTTTATGAGGTTGGTGTTATCACGTAGCATATAATTTTCTGCAAGAGAGTTCGCTATTCCCGCGATACTACTGTTGGCATTTACAAAGTTGTTTTCAAACTTGTTCTGAAGTTTCTGGTAGTCTTTTTCTGAAATCAATTCTGACTGCACTTTTAGAATTTCTGCATCTATTTCTTTTTTGATGTCTTGAATTGAATTCTCCCCTACAGGTAAGCCACCAACAACATAGCAACTATAATCTTCGGCATCAATGGGCACCGAAAATATTTGGAGTGCTATTTTTTTCTCATCTACCAATTTTTTATACAACTTGGAACTTTCACCATCGCTTAAATAAGTAGAAATCATATTGATGACATAGGCATCTCTTTCGGCCTGCCCCGGAGTTCTATAGGCAAGTAAGATTGCCGGAATCTGAATATTGGGATCGTGATACGTGGCCTTTATAGTTGTTGCAATTGGTTCTTCAACGACAATGTTTCTTTTTATCTCGGCACCTCTGGGAATCGGGCCAAAATAATCTGAGACCATTTTTTTTGTTTTTTCCATATTGATGTCGCCGGCTATGACCAAAACGGCATTGTTTGGCACGTAGTAAATCTTGTTGAAATTTTTAAAGTCATCAAGGCTTGCGCTGGCCAAGTGATCCAGAGAACCTATTACGCCCCATCTATATGGGTGTTTGGTATACAGGTTCTTAAGAAGTTCCTCAAAAAAAGCACCGTAGGGAGAATTATCTACCCTCAGTCTTCTTTCTTCTTGAACCACTTCTTTTTGGGTGTCCACACCAATTTGCCCTATTATGGGATGCATTAATCGTTCCGATTCTAACCACAACCCAGTTTCTAAACTATTTGAAGGAAACGTCTCATAGTAATATGTTCGGTCCAGAAAAGTATTGGCATTGCCACTTCCTCCATTCGAGGAAACTATTTTATCCCATTCCCCTCTTTCTATATTTTTGGTCCCTTCAAACAATAAGTGCTCAAAAAAATGTGCAAATCCGGTTTTACTGGGGTCCTCATCTTTAGAGCCTACATGGTACATTACTGCAGTGGTAACTACGGGAGCGGTATTGTCTTGATGTAAGATTACATGTAGTCCGTTATCCAAATCATACTCTTCAAAAGCAACTTCTTGAGCTATAAGAAAATTACCAGCAGAGAGCACGAAAAGTGCGGATAGTAAATGTCTTTTCATAATAGTAAGTTTTGTATAGATATAATAAAATAGGATTAGTAGAGAATTTTAGATTGATGTTACATTAAATATAGGATAAAATTTAAAAGGTAGACAGAATATTAAGTAAGTCTTTAACAAGAAATTATGGCATAATTCAACAACATTCAGTAAATTAAACATCCACCAAAAATTTAATGAGATGAAAAATCTAACGCTACCTATTCGTTTTGGAATTGTCACCAGTGCATGTTTGATGGCTTATTTTTTGATTTTATCCCTTTTAGGGAAACACACCAACGTGTTTTTTAGCTTATTAAATGGAGTGATTACCGGGTTTGGAATTTATGAGACCATTAAATACACCAAGGTAAGACTGGGAAAGGATTTTTCATATGGAAAAGGCTTTGTGGCCGGGATTACAACCGGGTTTGTAGCTACATTGCTCTTTACTGTTTTCTTTGCTATCTATTCCACGGAGTTAAACGCCAGTTTTTTAACTGAACTCTCTGAAGTTTGGGCCAAAGATTACGCCAATTTTGAAGGAATAGTCTTCTTTACAGTCGCCATAATGGGTTTTGCAACCACATTGGTTTTAACACTTTCTTTTATGCAACTCTTCAAAACCTCTAATAATCCTAAAAAATAATCTTTCAAATGGTTGAATATTACTTGTGAATTAAGGATTTAGCAGTATATTTGCACCCGCTAATTTTAATAAATAGCAAGTAAATTAATCTAATTAACGCATTATGTACGCAATTGTAGAGATGGCAGGGCAGCAGTTTAAAGTTGCAAAAGACCAGAAAGTGTACGTTCACCGTTTGCAGACAGAAGAAGGTAAAAAAGTAACTTTTGACAAAGTTCTTCTTTTGGATGACGGAGGTAACGTTACTGTTGGCGCCCCAGTCATAGAAGGTGCGGCCGTTGAGGCCAAAGTAGTAAAACACCTTAAAGGTGATAAAGTAATTGTCTTTAAAAAGAAAAGACGTAAAGGATACCGTGTAAAGAACGGACATAGACAATCCTTAACAGAGATTGTTGTTGAAGGTATTGTTGCAAAAGGAGCTAAAAAAGCTGCTCCTGCAAAGGCTAAGGCTGAAAAGCCAGCTGCAGAACCTAAAAAAGCAACGGCGGCTAAAACTGAGGCCCCTAAGAAGGAAGCTCCAAAGAAAACTGCGCCAAAAAAGGCAGCTGAAGATTTGAGTGGTAAAACAGTGGCAGAATTGAAAGAAATGGCAAAAGCAAAAGGTATTGCTGGTATTTCTTCCATGAAAAAAGCTGATTTAATAGAAGCTTTAAACAAATAAGATTAAGAACTAAAAATTATATATCATGGCACATAAGAAAGGTGTAGGTAGTTCAAAAAACGGTAGAGAATCAGAATCAAAACGCTTAGGTGTTAAGATATTTGGTGGACAAGCCGCTGTTGCTGGTAACATCATTGTTAGACAACGTGGTACAAAACACAATCCTGGTGAAAATGTTTATGCGGGAAAAGACCATACATTACATGCCAGAGTTGATGGTCTTGTAAAATTTGAAAAGAAGGCTGGTGGAAAATCATTTGTTTCCATTGAACCATTTGAAGCTTAATACTTTAGGTAATAAAATTTTTAAAACCCTCACTGTACAGTGAGGGTTTTTTGTTATCTGATTGTTAAGTCATTCTAAAACACCTTCAAAATGACACTAAATATGACTTATTCTTAAAAATGAGCTAACCTCTTTTTTTAAACATACTAATTTCTTTGTGGTCTAAAATCAACCACTTAGAAAATGAAAAAATATATACAGTTTTTTATCTTAGTTTTTGTCCCTTTATCCCTTTTTGCTCAAACAGGAAATATTCAAGGAACGATTTCCGATGAAAACGGAATTTACCTCCCTGGAGCCAACATTGTGATAACCTCTTTGGCAAAAGGCGCTATCTCTAATTTTGATGGAAGATTCACAATAGTGGATATTCCTGAGGGCACTTATACCTTGAAAGTATCTTATTTAGGCTATTCAGACATTGAAAAAGAAGTTACTATTAACGCAAATGAAACTACAGAAGTATCATTCTTTATTGAGCCCAAGAGTTTGGAATTGCAAGGTGTTGAGATTACCGCATACGGATTAAGTGGACAATCCAAGGCCCTAAACACACAAAAGAACAACTTAAATATCACCAACGTAGTTTCAACGGATCAAATAGGTAAATTTCCAGATGCAAATATTGGGGATGCCGTTAAAAGGATTCCTGGAATTACCATGCAGGTTGACCAAGGAGAAGCAAGGAACATAATTGTACGTGGACTTTCACCACAATTGAATTCGGTAACCTTAAATGGGAGTCGTGTTCCATCTGCCGAAGGCGATAACAGGAATGTACAGATGGATTTGATTCCTGCAGATATGATTCAAACCATAGAAGTTAGCAAGGCAGTTACCCCTGATATGGACGCAGATGCTTTGGGAGGTTCAGTGAACTTGATAACCAGGACTTCGCCACAAGGCTTTAGAGTTTCAACAACCTTGGGCTCAGGAATAAACTTTATTACTGATAAGGCAATTTTAAACGGTTCTTTTCTAATTGGGGACAGAAGCGACAACGGAAAATTTGGTTGGATGCTCTCGGCTTCCTTTAATGACAATGACTTTGGTTCTGACAATATTGAGGCTGAATGGACAGACGAGTTTGAATATTATACTGGAGTTGATGATATAGAGGGCGAGCCCATTTTAGATGAGGTTGATGTAGATCCATATGTAAACGTTTATGAACAACGTGAATATCTGGTGCAACGTGTACGAAGAAGTTTCTCTGCCAACATGGATTATAAGTTTGATGCCAACAATACTGTTTTCCTAAAGACCATGTACAATTGGAGAGATGATAGAGAAAATAGATTTCGATTAGAACATGAAATTTTAGATGGAGAAGATATACAGATAGGAGACTTCACCATTACCAACGGGGTACCAACAAGATTTCCTGTAGCGGTTAAACGCCAAAGCAAAGGGGGAATAGACAACAACAGAAACAAAAACCGTAGGTTGGAAGACCAACGTATGCAGAATTACACCTTGGGTGGTGACCATCTATGGGGTTCACTAAAAGTAGATTGGATTACCTCTTATGCTAAAGCATCAGAAGAGCGACTGAACGAACGATATGCAGAGTTTGAATCAGAATATATAATTAGCAACGATGTCTTTAATCCAAGATACCCAAGATTCTCAGCAGCGGATGCCAGTGATGCTTCGGATTTTGACAGTTTTGAATACAGCGAAATCACCGAAGAAAACCAATATACAGAAGAAGAGGATGTCAACGTTTTTGTCAATTTCGAACTGCCATCAGATTTGTTTGGTCAAGGAGACGGGAGTATAAAATTTGGCGCCCGTGGAAGATTTAAATCCAAAGTGCGGGACAATAATTTCTTTGAGTTTGATTTAGAAGATGATTTTCCAACATTGGCCAATACTCCATTAAAAGATTATTCAGATCCAGACTATTTGGCCGGTAGCCAATACCTTATTGGATCTTTTGCCAGTGAAGAATGGTTAGGTGCCTTAGACCTAGTGGATGGTGAATCATTGCCAGAGGAATTTTTACCTGGAAATTTTGATGTAAGTGAAAATGTTATTGCGGGTTACCTAATGATAAACCAAAAACTGTCTGATAAGTTTAGTGTGCTTGCGGGCGTACGCTTGGAAAGTACAAATTTGGAGTCCACAGGTAATAGTTTAACGTTTATTGAAGAAGATCAGGATAATGGTATTGAGGAGAGTATAGAGGTAGAAGAAGTAAATGCAGAAAATAGCTATACCAATGTTTTGCCAGGAGTACACTTCAAATATGATGTCTCCAATAGTACTGTTTTACGGTTTGCTTGGACAAATACGTTGGCAAGACCAAATTATGTAGATTTAATTCCAAGGGCTGAAATTATTAATGAGGACAACGAAATTATTCTAGGGAATGCAGATTTGGAACCCACTACCTCAATGAACTTTGATGTAATGGCAGAGCACTACTTTCAAAGTGTGGGATTGCTTTCTGGAGGAGTTTTTTATAAGGATATCAAAAACTTTATCTATACCTTCCAAGGAGAAACAACAGATGATACTTTTGGAGCTGGAACCACGGGTTATGAAACCTTTCAACCTTTGAACGGTGACGGGGCTTCGGTATTTGGATTGGAATTTGCATTTCAGCGTCAGTTGGATTTTCTTCCTGGATTTGCCAGAAACTTTAGCTTATATTTAAACTATACCTATTTATCCTCTTCTGCTGATGGGATTAGAAATGAGGATGGTGATGAGCGTGAGGATATAGATTTGCCAAATACAGCTCCAAACATGTTCAACGGCTCTTTGGCCTATGCGGACAAGAAATTTAGTGCGCGTTTATCTGTGAACTTTTCAGATAGTTATATCGATGAAATTGGAGGTAATGAATTTGAAGACCGGTATTATGATACCCAGCTTTTTATAGATTTTAATGCTTCTTTTCAAATCAATTCCAATCTTAGTTTTTATGCTGATTTGAATAATATCACCAACCAACCATTGCGCTATTTTCAGGGTGTAAAAGAGCGTACACAACAGATGGAATTTTACGGCCAACGATTGACTTTTGGTTTAAAATATGATCTATTCAAAAAATAAATACACGCAATTCGTGAGTAAACAAGAACCTAATTTTATCTTTAAAACATGTATAGATCTATTTATTCTTTAGTTGTAGTTGTGCTATTTTTTACATCGTGCAATACAAAAAGTACGTTACCGCCAATTCAACCAGATATCATTACAGAATTTACATTGAACGATACCGATGACCCCGCAATTTGGATCAATCCAGCAAATGCATCAAAAAGTATTGTTTTTGGAACTGATAAGGAAACCAATGGAGCCATCTATGCATTTGATTTGGATGGAAAAATAATCGAGGATAAAACTATCCGAAATATGAAACGGCCTAATAATGTGGATATTGAGTATGGTTTTCAATTAACCGATTCAACCACAACGGATATTATGGTTTTTACTGAACGGGAGAAACAACAAATCAGGATGTTTTCGGTTCCAAACATGAAACCTATGGATGGCGGTGGTTTTCCTGTATTTTCTGATGAAGAATTACTTGAAAATAAATTGCCTATGGGCATTAGTCTGTATAAATCGCCATTGGATTCTACGATTTACGCCATTGTGGGAAGAAAAACAGGCCCTGGTACTGGTTATTTGTATCAATATACATTGCAAGCAGATAGTTTAGGGGTCAAAGCAAAATTGGTTCGGAAATTTGGAAAGTTCAGTGGTCAAAAGGAAATAGAAGCTATTGCTGTTGATGATGAAAAAGGGTTTATATATTATTCAGATGAAGGAGTATGTATCAGAAAATACTATGCAGAACCTAAAAAGGGAAATGAGGAGCTATCATGTTTTGGAGGGGAACATTTTTTGAAGGATATTGAAGGTATTGCTATTGCCTCATATCCAAATAAAGAAGGTTTTATAATTGTCTCCGATCAACAAAGGGGGCAATTCAATATTTTTTCTAGAAAAGAAAATGTATTCGTTAAAGCTGTAAATCTTTCCACGCTTGAAACAGACGGTTGCGAGGTAGTGACCGTTCCATTGAACAGCACTTTTCCAAATGGACTTTTTGCTGCTATGAACGATGAAAAGAACTTTTATTTCTATGATTTAGGAAAGGTTTTAGAGTAAGATCATATAAACAGATTAAAAGTTTAATTTTCTTTTTCTAGCGGTAATTTCCCAGGTCGTTACTTTTAATCCATCCTCGATTACAGATACTTCATCGTGGAGGTTTATAGTTGGGCAAATGTGATATGGAATGCCATATAAAACATCTCCAATTTTTAGATTATTCCAATTATCAACTTTGAGAACACCATGCTCTTCACTTTGTGAGAGAAGCTCGTAATTGTCAATATTTAGAAACTTCACTCGCTTATCAATAGGGTTTTCTGGAGCTACGGATTTGTGACCTAAGTCTAGGGTTACAATCCCCTCAGTGGGCTTTGAGATAACTCGTGTTACTAACAGTGCAGCATACTTAAAGTTCTGTTCCGTTAGTTTTTCACTATACCCCCAATCCCATAAAACACAGGTGCCAGGGCTGGTAATTCGGTTTTCTTGTAATAGGTGGGTTGTAAACGAAGGAGTTCCGCCACAAATCATTTGTGCTGTAGAAAATACTTTTTTTATGTTGTTGAAATAGGCAGTTACATCTTCCAAACCGGTTTCTATCTTTCCGCTTCGTGTAGAAAAATCATTATCCCTCAAATGTCCATCATACACATGTAATCCTTTAAAATCTAAACCTTTGCAATCAGAAATAAAAACCATAAGCTCATCTAGGCCGGACCCTATTTTGATTCCTGAACGATCCATTCCATTATTGATGTCAACGTAAAAGTTGACAGTCAACCCATTTTCAAGAGCTTTTCTATTTAACAGATCAGCAGCTTCGATAGAATCTAGAATTGTAGAGAAATTGGTTTTAGGAAAATGTGTTACCAAAGAAAGAAAGCGGTCCACCTTAGGGCCAACCAATTGATGCGAAATCAAAACAGAATTAGCACCTGCTTCTGCTGCTATTTCCGCTTCCGAGATGGTTGAAGCTTTAAAATTAGATATTCCAACAGCCAATAGTATATCCAGAACTTTTGGCATTTTGTTGGTTTTGATATGAGGCATTAACCTTTGTGTTTCGCCATTGACCAAAGAAATCATCTCTTGAACATTATAATCCAAATGATTTTTATATACGGCTATTGACGGCGAATCAACTGTTTCAATATTTTGAATTTGGAACCAATTCTTTGTCATTTTTTGATTGCTTTTTGCGAAGAAACTCCTTTTTTATTTATTCTTTTAAAATGTCCTTTATAATTTTTAAGTGATGTTGTGTGTGTATTTTCAGAAAACGTTTGGTTTGCCCTTTATCAATTACATTGAAATAAGGATGTTTAAAATGTGCCTTTTCATTTAAAGCTTCAATTTTTTTAGATTTTCCTTGGCTTCTTCAATTTGAAGGTAAAGACTGTCTGTTAAAATTACTTTTGGCGGAATAACAGATTTAGGAGATTGTGCAACACCCCGTGGAATGATTGCCGAGGTGAAAACAAATATCCTTGACCAACTAAAATTTGATTTAAATTCATTTGGATTCGAACGTTCCAATGCTTCACAAATCCTATTAATGGTTCTAAGGCTATGATCTAAATGCCAGTCCACATTCACTTCCGATATTCTTTTATTGGATTTATCCTTTTTTGGAATGTAATCCACAATTTCCGAAAACTGTTCATCCAAGAAATATGGACCTGATTCAGTGTTTCTAGCCAAAATAATTGCTGTTAAAATGATGCTTAAAACTAGCAAAATAACCCCAATCTTTTTCATGATATTCTTGTTTGCCAGTATTTAGAACTGAAATTTATAGCCTACATCCGGAAAGAAACCAATCTGATCTATTTGATCAACATTATTGGTTAAACGGTTGTAACGTCTTGCAAATATGTTTTCATTGGCGGTAACGTTTTGTAAATCCACAAAAAAGCGATGAGACTGTTTTTTGTTTCTACTGTTGAGCTTAATTCCAAATTTAACATCCCACCTAAAATAGTCGTCATATTGTTGGCTAAAAGCAAGATCATCCTGCAATACCTCAAAGCCTGCTTGCTGAGAAGCGGCTAAATCCACTGGCGTATAATATCTACCCCCTGAAAAGGTTAAACGAGAATCTACAAATAGTATGTTTTTATTCTTTCCGCCCAAACTAAATTCTTTACCTGCCAAGGCATTTACAACATAGCCGTTGTTGAATGGTGAATTACGCTCAATACCGTCACTGCCTTCATATTTACTTTCATAAAATGACCCCGTAAGCAGACCATAATAACTGTTGCTAAAAAACTTTTCTAATGTGAATTCAATTCCTCGATTAAAGCCAGTACCTCCATTAATTAAAGAAACCTTATCATCATCAAAATCGAAATCAGCACCTTCCGTTAAAGAAGAATAGCTTGAAGGAAAAGATTCTATCGCGGCATTGTCAATATCTTGGTTGTACACTTCAATTTTTCCTCGCCAATCATTCCCTAATTTTACATCATAGCCCAAAACATAGTGATTGCTTCTAACAAGGTCAAGATTTCTATTGGTCTGTATTAGTTCTCCGTTGACTTCTTCGTTCAAAAACAATAAAGGAAAAGGAACAGATTGATGATGAAGACCATACCCAATATTTAGTTTGTGGTTTGGAGCCAGTTGAAAATTTAATGCAGCCCTAGGCTCAAATACGAATTGTTCGTTCAAGGAGCTGTATTGCGAATGCATTCCCGCATTAAAAGTAATTTTTTCAGTTAGGCGAAACTGACCCTGAATATAAGGTTGAAAAATGGTGAAGTTTTCATCAAAATCTCGGAAAGTGAATAAATCGGGGTCACCATCTCCATTCGTATCTGGCTGTTTTTCGCGGTCTCTATTGAAGGCATCAATTTTATAGCCTTCAACCAATACCCCTGTGCGCAATGTGGCTCTGTTGCTCAACTTTGAATTGAACAAGGTTGAAAATGAAACACGAGATTCTGAATTGTCCGCCTCTGTATATAGAATAATGCGTTCCTGGGAAGTGTCCTTGTCAATAAGCCGATCTGCCGTAAACTTGTTTCCAGTATAGGATCCTGCTACTATGGTCCTTAAAAACGAGTTTTTACCAACTGGAAGTTGATGTTTCAATCCTATAACCCCAAATTGAGAATCCACAAATGCGTTTTCATCTTCTGCTGCAAAAAGATCATCTTCATCAATATCATTCCCTAGAAACTCAATGTCAGAAGTACCAATGATTCCAAATAATGATAGTCTTCCAAGCTTCCCTTTTCCAAAATCAAAATTGAAGGAAACATCGCTATAATTAGGAGTTGCTGAGGTGCCCCCTGCACCACCGCCTACCAAACTGACTAAGGAATACCTGGCAGATAGCAGGAAAGAACCATTTTTGCTGCCCATAGGACCTTCGGCCATTGCTTCTACTCCGGTAAAAACCCCAACCTGTGCGGAGAATTCAAAATCGTCTATGTTTCCTTTTCTAAACCCAAGATCAAAAACCCCTCCAAGAGCATTGCCATATTCTGATGGAAATGCCGAAGTGATAAAATCTGAGTTCTTCAGTAGGTTTGGATTTACCGCTGAAACCGGACCACCCGTTGTACCAAAACTTGCAAAGTGATTTGGATTAGGGATTGGAATTCCTTCTAAGCGCCAAAGCAGACCAGTAGGAGAGTTACCGCGCACAACAATATCGTTACGGCTATCATCCGGTGCTGAAACCCCGGCAAAGTTTGCGGCCAGCCTTCCAACATCACTGCGCCCTCCGGAGAATCGGGTCACTTCTTCAACACCAAATTGCCTGGCGGATACAGTGGCCAGTTTGTTGTTTGCTCTATCTTTATTGGTTTCGGTGGTAACAATTACTTCATCCAACTGATTAAATGATTCAATTAACGAAATAGTCAATAAAACATCCTTCCCAGTGGTTACTTCTATGTTTGGAATTGTTGTGTTTTCAAAGCCTATATAACTTACTCGAACTATTTGTCTGCCCACGGGAACATCCTTGATTGTGAATCTCCCATCAAGATCAGTGATTACTCCTGTATCTGCTTGTTGATCTAATAATTCTACTGTTGCTCCTACCAAAGGACCTTCTGATTGTTTGTCCAAAACAATGCCTTTAATGACTCCCGTTTGCGAAAAGCCGACTGCGGTACAAAGAAAAGCGAATATCAAAATGATTTTTTTCATGATACGTTTATTTGATTTTCTTCCAAGATGAAACTATGAATTGGTAAAAAAGACGAAGAAATATTGAGATGTTCTTTTGCGGACTGAAGTGTTATAGGATATTTTGAAAGGGAATAGTGCTATATGCTCACGATCATATTCAACTAAATAATGTTTTGCTACGGTTCAATTCCTTTTTTGACAGTTGATGTGATGAGATTGCAAAGGATATAGTGTCTTATGTATCTTTAACAAATGGCAACAAGCATGTTCAAGAAAAAAGCGGTTAAAAAGTTTTTGTTCCGATGGATGGTGGTCAATGTTGTATATATTCTTATAAAAACTACTGTAAATCATGAGGTTGAAGAGCTAGACACTTTTTTTGCGCCTACAAATATTTTCTACTACAGCACAGCTTTTCTTTTTTTTATGCTCACCTGGGAGTTCAATGACTGGTTGATAAAAAGAGAACGTAATTATGGAAAGCTGAACCTTAAAAATAGTCTGAAAATTTATGCCCAGACCATGGCGTTATTACTGCCATTAAGTGCAGTGATTTATTACTTGGCCTTGTTCCCATTCAGAGAGACTATTGGCATTCACTGTGATGATCCCAAGGTGGAGTTTATGGGCGATTTTCTAAGAGCTGGTTTAATAGGTTCAACGGTGGTATTTTTTAATCTGTTCTATTTTTCAATGAAGCAAAAGGAAGAAATGGATGAACAAATGGAAAATTTAAAGAGGGAAATGTTAGTCTCTAAATATTCTTCGCTAAAAAGCCAGATAAGCCCACATTTTTTGTTTAACAGTTTAAATACCTTAACGTCCTTAATGTACGAAGACCGGGACTTGGCTTCTGACTTTGTGACTAGACTAGCTTCTAGTTACCGTTATATTTTGGATAATAAAGAGGAGGATTTGGTAAGCTTGCAAAAGGAATTAGGGTTTTTAGATGCTTATGTATTTATGATGGAAGTAAGACATAAAAATGCAGTGGTCATAGAAACGGACATCAGGGTTTCTCCAGATCAGTATTGGATTCCTACATTGACTTTACAAATGTTGATAGAAAATGCGTTAAAGCATAATTTGTATTCCAAAGAAAGACCTTTACAAATTTCCATTACTTCTATTGAAAATAATGCACTGGCCATTAAAAACAATCTTAGAAAAAGAGAGTTGAAACAGAAGACAACAAGGCTTGGCCTAGAAAACATTAAAAAAAGATATTCATATTATACCAATAAAACAGTTTTGGTGAGAGAAGACACTAATTCTTTTGAGGTTATTATTCCATTATTGGATAAAGAAGTCAAGGAAATCAATTTAATATCTGTATCCTAAAATGAGAGCTGTAATTATCGAGGATGAAGAGTTTGCTACCAAACGATTGATGAAATTGGTGGAAGAGTTAGCGCCAGAAATAGAAGTTATTGGTACTTTAAATTCTGTTGAGAGTGGTGTAAAATGGTTCAAAAAGAATGATCGTCCTGATTTGATTTTTTTGGACATTCAACTTAATGATGGTTATGGATTTGATATTTTGGATGATGTTACCGATCACCCTCCAGTTATATTTACTACTGCCTATAATGAATTTGCTATCAGGGGATTCAAGTATAATGGAGTGGATTATTTACTGAAACCTATCGTGAAAAGTGATTTAAAAACAGCTCTTGAAAAATTTAAGAAAAACGTCACACGAAATGGAAATACTTCTACCGATAATCTGGAGCATTTAAAACAACTTTTTCATAAGGAATACAAGCATCGTTTTATGGTAAAGGTTGGGAATCAGTTTAGATCTTTCAATGTAGAGGATATAGCGTATTTTAAATCGCATGAAGGTTTAATTTGTTTGCAGACACATACCGGACAGTCTTATCCCATTGAATATACTATTGATCAGTTGGAGAACATTTTAAATCCAATTCATTTTTTTAGAATCAATCGCAAGTTTATGGTTTCTGTGAAAGCAGTTGTTGAAATTCATAGTTATTTTAATAGTCGATTGCTTTTAAAGTTGCTGCCCAAAGAGGAAGAACAGATAGTTGTTTCAAGGGAACGTACCACTAATTTTAAGCGTTGGTTGGATATGTAAACCGTGGCAATTAAACTACCATTTTCTTCTTAGAATAAACCATGAGTATAAGCAATAAGCTTACCATCGTTGATTCCGAAACCCGTTGGTTTTAGCAAACTCAACAGTGGACACCAAATAATCTTCCAGGTTATATTTAGGTATGGGAAGAATACTTTCTAACAAAGTAGTATCCCATTCATAGGGTTTTGAAGTTAGATAAGGAGTTAGATGAACACCAATGGTCTCATAATAAAATTGCTCTAAAGAGCTTTCAAACTCTGAAGCAGTATCCATTAGCTCTTGTGTAAGTTTAAAATTTTTAAAGTTGACCGTCTCTAAAATTTTGGCAATTCCATTAAAGATGTTTGTGCCTTCTGAATTGACAATATTAAGCTGTTCCACATCGGTATCGAATACTTTGGCAATCACTTTTGCAGCATAATCCGTGGGAATGATATTAAGCTTACTGTCCATATTTGCTTGTATGCGCACGGCATCAATGGAGGTGTTTCGATAGAAGAACTTGGCAAAAAGATAAAATACCATGTATTTGGAAATAAAGAAACTTGGCTTGTCAAGTATATTTCCACCCAACACACTTGGTCTTAAGATTTGAATAGGAATGTTTGATAACTTCCCTGCTTTTACCAAAAATTTTTCTGCAGCATGTTTTGAAGCTTCATAATAATTGCGGTAATCATTCTGCTCCGTAGTCACATAATTGTCATTTAGAATTCCGCTTAATTTTCCAATTGAAAATGCAGTGCTTATATAGATAAATTTAGTGAGGTATGGCGTGTAGGCTTTGAATATGTCCTCTGTAAAGGTGAGGTTTTCTTTAAAAATCTCTTCCTTACTGTCTGGGTCTATGGATAGGTTTACATAACCCGCTGAATGTATAAAATGGTATTTTTTACTTTTTTGTAGAAAAGTGCTAGGTTCAAGTATCTGTTGTGCGGAAATGACTTGAATTTTTTCAGCTATTTCAGTTTTATGTTCACGTATAAATTCTGAAACTACATTGCTCTCGAGCATTTTGGAAACCCGTGCCTCAGGTGAGACCAAGTTTTTCTTGCGAACGATCAAGTATATCTTTTCCAAAGACTCAAACCTACTTTCTAGTATAGAAAAAAGTACTTGTGACCCTAATGTTCCTGTAGCCCCTGTTAAGATAATGTTCATACAGTAATCGTTGTTATTGTAAATATCGCATCAAAAAATAAACCCTCGCACAATTGCAAGGGTTTATTCTTGAATTTAACCTAAAAAAGGTTAATATCTATAATATTCTGGTTTATATGGGCCTTCAACAGTTACG
This sequence comes from Flagellimonas sp. CMM7, assembly GCF_021390195.1. Lineage (NCBI taxonomy): Bacteria > Pseudomonadati > Bacteroidota > Flavobacteriia > Flavobacteriales > Flavobacteriaceae > Flagellimonas > Flagellimonas sp. CMM7. The sequence goes on from NZ_CP090003.1 coordinate 2,300,908, forward strand.
CCAATATATTCTGCTTGATATTCCTTAAGTTCCGTAAGTTCAGCACCTAAACGAGCCAAATGTAACTTAGCAACCTTTTCATCCAAATGTTTTGGAAGCATGTATACATCATTATCGTACTTGTCACTGTTCTTCCAAAGCTCAATTTGTGCTAAGGTTTGATTGGTGAAAGAATTACTCATTACAAAACTAGGATGGCCAGTGGCGCAACCAAGGTTTACCAATCGGCCTTCTGCCAAAATGATAACGTCTTTACCATCAATGGTGTATTTATCGACCTGAGGTTTTATTTCATCTTTTGTGTTGCCATAGGTTCCATTCAACCAGGCCATATCTATTTCATTGTCAAAATGCCCAATGTTACAAACAATAGCTTTGTCCTTTAGAGCTCTGAAGTGTTCCTCACGGATAATATCTTTATTCCCAGTTGTGGTAATAACTACATCAGCTTTGCCAATAACGGTTTCCAGTCGTTTTACTTCATAGCCATCCATACATGCTTGCAATGCACAGATGGGGTCAATTTCGGTAACGGTAACAACGGCACCAGCACCTCTAAAAGAAGCGGCAGTTCCTTTGCCAACATCACCATAACCGGCAACCACGACCTTTTTTCCAGCTAACATGGTATCGGTGGCACGACGAATGGCATCCACAGCACTTTCTTTACAACCGTACTTGTTATCAAACTTAGATTTGGTGACAGAATCGTTTACATTGATTGCTGGCATGGGGAGTGTACCATTTTTTACTCTTTCGTACAAACGGTGTACTCCAGTGGTAGTTTCTTCAGAAAGTCCTTTGATTGCTCCGGCCAACTCAGGGTATTGATCCAAAACCATATTGGTTAGATCCCCACCATCGTCCAAAATCATGTTTAATGGTTGTCTGTCTTCGCCAAAGAACAACGTTTGCTCAATGCACCAGTCAAACTCTTCTTCATTCATTCCTTTCCACGCATAGACCGGAATTCCTGCAGCAGCTATTGCGGCAGCAGCGTGATCTTGGGTAGAGAAAATATTACAAGAACTCCAAGTAACATCCGCTCCTAATTCAACCAAAGTTTCAATTAAAACTGCAGTTTGAATGGTCATATGCAAACAACCGGCAATTCGTGTGCCTTTTAGAGGTTGTTCATCCTTGTACTCCTTTCGTAATGCCATAAGACCGGGCATTTCCGCTTCTGCAAGTTCAATTTCTTTTCGCCCCCAATCCGCTAGAGAAATATCCTTTACCTTAAAAGGTACGTAAGGAATTGTTTTTGTGCTCATATCTTTATTGTTAATTTACTTTTGTAGCTTCGTTTATGCAGTCTGCAAAGGTACAAATAACTTAAATATTAGCCGTGCCCATTTACAAAACCATAACAGTTTCACCAACTACCTCCGCATACCTTTGGAAGGTTACAGAGCCTGAAGATGAATTATCTGAAGGAATTGTGCTTACACCTCATTGTCAAAACCGCATGGATGGCATGAAATCTGAAGCTCACCGAAAAGCATTCTTAAGTATTCGTCATCTTTTAGCGCTATCAGGATATACGGACAGCGATTTATTCTATGATGAAATGGGCAAACCGCATTTAAAAGACGGTAATCATATTTCTATAACCCATTCCCATAATTTTACTGGTATTATTGTGAGCGAAACGGATGAAGTAGGAATCGATATTGAAATGCAACGGGACAAAATTCTTCGAATTGCCCATAAGTTTACACCCATACAAGAATATAGAACGTTAGCCAATACAGACGCAATAATTAGAAAATTAACCATGGTTTGGGGAGCAAAGGAGTCTCTTTACAAGATTTATGCCCAAAAGGGACTTAGCTTTTTGCGACATATAGATGTCATGGATTTTACATTTGAAGATAAGAGAACCGTGGCAGAAATTCTTTATGAAGGAAACAAATCACATTATGATGTTGAATTTTTAGAATTTGAAGGGTTTACATGTGCCTATGCGCTCAAATTAATGGGCAGTTGAAAGTTTCCTTTTCACTAGCTTTGTTCTTAAAAATTTTGCATAATCCATGAACATATCCGTAGAGCTTACATTGACTCCGCTTCAAGATAATTTTGAACCTCCAATTATAGAATTCATCAAAAAATTGCGAGCATCAAATCTTACCGTCCTAGAGAACCCGTTGAGTACCCAAGTTTATGGTGAATACGATAAGGTTATGGAATTACTTCGAAATGAAGTAAAGGAAACCTTTAAAAATCTAGAACATGTAGTGTTGAGCATGAAGATTGTAAAATCTGACCGAAGCGAGTATGAGCCACATTTTTGATTTTTTCCTTGATGCCTACCGCAATAAGGAAACCTATGTAATTCTCTTAGAGGCTATAGTTTTTGTTACTGGCATTGCAAGTGTTTGGTTTGCAAAACAGGAAAATATATTAGTATATCCAACCGGGTTAATAGCCACAATAATTTCCGTATATCTTCTATTGAAGGATGACCTTTATGGAGATATGATGATGAACTTCTACTTTTCCATAATGAGTATTTATGGATGGTGGAATTGGGCAAGAAAAAAGAACAATGAAAAAGTTGTCAAAATTTCTAGAACAAATACCAAAGAAAAAATCATTGGTTTCGGACTGTTTTTATTGACCATGGCAATTACGTACCTAGTCTATAAAGCTTCTGGAATTACCATTGAAAATTCAAACTATATTGACATTTTCACATCAGGATTATTCTTTACGGGCATGTGGTATATGGCCAAAAAGAAACTTGAAAATTGGACGCTTTGGATTATAGCCGACATAATAACAGTTCCACTATATGCCTATAGAGGTTGGGGGATGTTATCACTACAATATTTTATTTTTACCATCTTGGCAATACAAGCCTATGTTTTATGGAAAAAAAGCTTGGGCAAGAGCCCTCAGACCTTGTTAAAGTAGTTTTATTTGGTCCTGAATCCACAGGAAAAACGACCATTTCACAACAATTGGCCAGACATTACAATACCGTTTGGGTACCGGAGTATGCTAGGGAGTATTTGCAAAATAAATGGAACAATGAGCGCAAGACTTGTGAACCACAAGACTTGCTTCCAATTGCTGAGGGGCAAATTCGCTTGGAAAATGAACTGACCAAAAAGGCAATCGATTTGCTTATTTGTGATACCGATTTGTTAGAAACCAAGGTATATTCAGAAGCGTATTATATAGGCAATTGTGACCCAATCCTTGAAAAATACGCTTTGCAGAATACATATGACATTTACTTCTTAACTTATATAGATACTCCTTGGGAAGCGGATGATTTGCGTGATAAGCCCAATGAACGGGAACAAATGTTTACTTATTTTAAAGAAACCTTGGAGAAATATGATAGGAATTTTGTTATTTTAAAGGGAGATAAGGTACAGCGACTTTCAACAGCAATCCAACACATTGATAAACTCCTCTAGAACATGATCGATTTAAGTCAAAAAGACATAGAACAACTGGAAAAAAAAGGAATTTCCAAAGAAAAGGTGTTCAATCAAATTGAAACATTTAAAGAAGGAATTCCATTTGTAAAACTCGTTAAGGCAGCTGTTGTTTCAGATGGAATTTTAAGGTTTTCAGAAACGGAACAAGCCGATTTGATTCAGTACTTTGAAGATTCTCGCGGAACATTGGAGCTTTTAAAATTTGTGCCAGCATCTGGAGCTGCATCCCGTATGTTCAAGGCCATGTTCAATTTTGTGGAGGTTTATGATCATTCAAAAGAATCACTTTCCGAATACATTGACCGGACTGGAGATAAAGCAGTAAAGCAGTTTACGGAGAAGATGTCCAGTTTACCTTTCTATGAATTGATTATGGATAGGATTGCGGGAAAAGCCGCTAACGAAGATGAGAAAGCATATTTGTTTGTAAAGGAAATGTTGGTGGCAGATGGCTTAAATTATGGCTTCTACCCCAAAGGATTACTGCCCTTTCATAAATATGGTTCTTATAGTGCCACGCCGTTTCAGGAGCACCTAAAGGAAGCAGCACTGTATGGAAAAACAAATGGAAAGGCCAATCTTCATTTTACCATATCAGAACAACATGATGAAATGTTCAAAAAAGAGCATTCAGAAGTAAGCCCAAATATTTCAAGTGCTACGGATACCGAGTTTAGGATTTCTTATTCTAATCAAAAGCCATCTACAGATACTATTGCTGTGGATGTGGAGAACAAACCTTTTAAAAATAACGATGGTTCAATTCTTTTTAGACCGGGAGGACATGGGGCGTTGATTGAAAATTTGAATGACCAAGATGCTGATGTCGTTTTTATCAAAAATATTGATAATGTGGTGATTGATAAGAATTTGGAAACCGTTTCGGATAGCAAAAAAATGTTGGCAGGAGTATTGTTGAAAGCGCAATCCAAAGCATTTGAATATGCCAAGGCAATTGACAACGATACCATTTCTTCTGAACAGATTGAGGAAATAAAAAGCTTTCTGGAACAAGAGTTGAATGTACGTTTCTCAGAAAACTATGATCAAATGGGTTTTGAAGAGCAGCTTTCAATCCTTAGAGAAAAAATAAATAGACCAGTTAGAGTATGCGGAATGGTTAAAAATGAAGGAGAGCCGGGAGGAGGTCCATTTTGGATAAACAGTACGGAAGGAAATGTTTCGCTTCAGATTATAGAATCCGCACAAATAGATATGGAAAATGAGGAACAAGCTGCCATACTAAAGAATTCAACACATTTTAACCCAGTAGATTTAATCTGCGGCGTTAGAAATTATAAAGGAGAAAAGTACAATCTTTTAGACTTTGTAGACCCAAAACAAGGTTTTATAACAGGGAAAACCCAAGAAGGAAAAGAATTAAAGGCGTTGGAGCTTCCAGGGCTTTGGAATGGTGCCATGGCCTTTTGGAACACCATTTTTGTAGAAGTTCCACTAGTAACTTTTAACCCCGTGAAAACAGTGAACGACCTTTTAAAGACAACGCATCAAGCATAAAAAGAAATAAATACACTTGTAAAAAGACCGCAATTGCGGTCTTTTTTGTTTTAAATGTGACCAAACTACTATAAATGTGTCTTAATTGTAGATACGAAAACAAAATAGTATGGTAAAGGCAAAATTTAAGGTTTTACTAAAAAGATAAAAGGTATATCTAGGTGTGGTTGCCTAGATTATTTTGGTTGGTTGATTTGGTTGAAGGTCGTACATAGTACGACCTTTTTTTGTGACCTAATCAAAGATGTTGTGTCCAATAACTAGAAATGCGAAATAATGCTTTATAAAATAGTGTTGATTATAAGTATTCTATCCTTTGTGTTATCTGTGTTTTTGGTGGCATCTTATTTGAATAAAGAGTATAGGGGAAAGAAAAGAAAATAACTTGGATGGTGCTATGCGAACACTAACCGTGCGTTGTCCATTCCCGCCAATATCGTTTTAAATCTTATCTCCATAGAATGGGTTTTAAGATATTGGCAACATTGAAAAGGCTGCTTAGGCAGCCTTTTTTGTATAAAAAATATACATCCTGTACCATTGCTTACACACTATTACACAGTAAACTACAATCACATAATTTTTTAATAAATTGATTATCAATAAATTAAATTGATTTTAAAACTATTTGGAATGCTGGCACTAGATTTTCATATAGATAGTCAAGTTTAATTTTTAAAATAGAATACACCATGAGAAAATTGATTTTTGCAACTGTTTTATCTTTTGTTGGTTTAACAGCTATCGCCCAAGAAGAAACTGCTGAACTACAAGCAGACGAAACTACAGTAGTAAGTTCAACACAGGATTTTGAGGAAATAAGCGTATCCGACCTTCCTGAAGCTGTTGCTGCTGCTGTTGCCAAAGATTACCCAACAGCTACTGTTAATAAGGCTTATAAAAATGAATCAAATCAATTCAAATTGGAATTGTCATTGGAAGACGGTACTTCAGGTACTTTATATGCCGATGGTGAAGGAAATTGGATAGAGATTTAGTACAAATTTGATTAATCGTGTTAGGTTAGTTTGGTTAAGGAGAGGTCTGCATTGGCGGGCCTCTCCTTTTTATGATAATTTTACAATGCACTTGAAGTCCCATCCTAGTTCAGTATCGTATATTAGATACTGAGATATGCCCAAAATCTTAATCATTGAGGATGATACCGCTTTCTGTCAAATGCTTCAAAAGTTTTTGACCAAGCATGATTTTGACATTTCCACAAGCTTTACCGTTCATGAAGCCAAAAAGGAATTAAAGACTTCTTTTTTTGATGTAATACTATCAGATGTAAGACTACCTGAAGGAGATGGGGTAGCATTGCTTTCGGCAATAAAGACCGATTCCCCTAAAACTCAAGTTATTTTAATGACAGGTTATGCCGAGGTAAAAACCGCGGTAAGTGCTATGAAAAAAGGCGCATTCGACTATATTTCCAAACCCTTTACCCCAGAAAATATCTTAACGGTAATTAAGAATGCGCTGCATACGGAGACACAGAAAAAAATAGAGCGTTCGGATTCTAAAAATGAAAATGCAAAGCATACCAATAAAAAGAAATCAAGTATTATTATTGGAATAAGTGAGGTTTCCAGAAAGTTACAGCAGTATATAGATTTGGTTGCACCTACCAATATGTCAGTTTTAATAACTGGAGAGAGTGGAACAGGAAAAGAGGTAACCGCTAAAGCTATTCATGATAAAAGTAAGCGAAGTAATCAAAATTTTGTTGCTGTGGATTGCGGAGCAATACCAAAAGAGATAGCTACAAGCGAATTTTTTGGCCACCTAAAAGGGAGTTTTACGGGAGCTGTTGAAGACAAAGTGGGTCATTTTGAGGCTGCCAATGGAGGCACACTTTTTTTGGATGAAATTGGAAATCTTTCTTATGAAAATCAAGTCCAACTACTAAGGGCGCTTCAAGAACGAAAAATTAAACGAGTTGGTAGCACAAAAGAGATTACTGTAGATATACGAATAATCACTGCCACAAATGAAGATTTATTGGAAGCTGTTGACAAAGGAACTTTTAGGGAAGACCTGTATCATAGATTAAATGAATTTTCCATTGAGATACCTTCGCTACAGGAACGAATTGAAGATCTATTGCTCTTTGCCAATTATTTTTTGGACAGGGCAAATGAAGAACTCAATAAGAATGTATTAAGTTTTTCTGATGAGGTTAAGCAAACGTTCCAAAATTATTCATGGCCGGGTAATCTTAGGGAGTTAAAAAATGTGATAAAACGAGCTGTGTTATTTTCAGATGGAGATACAGTAATTTCAAGTTCAATTCCTAAAAGATTGGGCATTTCTTCAGAGGTGTCATCAGAATCCAGGTTTTCCAAATCCAATTATGAGAAAGAAAAAATTCTCAGCGCTTTGAAGCAGACTAACTTTAATAAGAGTAAGGCTGCCAAACTTTTACAGATAACAAGGAAAACCCTTTACAACAAAATCAATCAATATCAATTGGAAGTGTAGTTAAAAAAGAGCTTATCGCTTCCTCTAAATTTGAAATGGCGAGTTTTAGTTTTTCAAAATCTTGAAGGTTTTTCTTGTGTTTGGCATCATCAGAAATGTGCTCAAATTTTTCCAATGTTGGTATTGTGTTGTCCGCTTTTAATTGTCGGAACATGGGCAACATTTTATGTGAAATGGACCTTACTTCACTGTAGTTTCTGTTTTCAATGGCAATAGAAAGCAAATTCATGTTATCCTTTGTGTTTTCCAGAAAACTATCCAAAACCTCATATACTCCTTGAGAACTATCTAAAAAGGAAGAGATTGTTTCAATACTGAACAATTCAGAATTTGATTTTTGTGATTTGCTTTGTAAAGAATTCCGAAAAGAATAGGATCCAGAAGAATTTAGAGTGCTTCCAAGCACATCTAACAGAATCATACGAGAAAAGGGTTTTTGGAGCACTTCAGAGAACCCGGCATCCGTGTAAAAACTTTTGTCCAAATTTTTTTGGCCCGTCATGGCAATTATGGGTTGATTTTTATAGTGTCCATAATTTCCACTTTGTAATCTTTTAACAACCTCAAACCCATCCACTGTAGGCATTTGTATATCTGTCAAAACAATATCATATTGAAAATCATCTATATTATCTAGATCCTCAAAACTTGAAAAGGCTCTGATGGGGATTGCATGCATTTGGCACACTTCTGCCAATAGCCCCAATAATGTTTCATCATCATCAAATATCAGGAGTGACAGATGATGGCTTTTATGATTGGGCTTCAGTATCTTCTGGACCGGAATTTCTGTATTTGAGAACTCCAAGGGTAGGGAAAGTGTAAAAGTACTTCCTTCATTTTCTTTGCTATCTAAATGTAAAGTACCCTCCAGTAATTGTGTCAATTTTTTAGAAATGGTCAAGCCCAGTCCGTAACCTCCATATTTTTTTTCGATTGAATCCCCAGCTTGTGTAAACTCTTTAAATATGAGTTCTTGTTTTTCCTGCTCAATTCCAATACCGGTATCAACAACCATGATGTCAATAAATGGTTCACCAGCAATTTCTTTGGTACTAGCTTTTACCTTCACATAACCTTTATGGGTAAATTTAAAGGCGTTGCCAAGGAGATTGGTTAGTATTTGACGCACTCTAAATGGGTCTCCAATAATTGGAATCCCTAATTCTTCGGCAATTTCCAATTTAAGTTCGATGTCTTTTTTATGATAGATTTCTTGAAAATTGGAAGCCGTTTCTACAATTAGATGAGAAAGTACATAAGGGACTTTTTCCATTTGGATTCTTCCCGCTTCCAACTTTGAAAAATCCAAAAGGTCATTGACCAAATCATCAACGTATTTTGAAGCAGATTTTACATTTTTCAAATATTGCAATTGTTTGCCATCCAAGTTGCTGTGCTCCATTAACTCTGTATATCCGCTAATAGTGTTTAAAGGTGTTCTTAAATCATGACTGACAGTTGAAATCAATTGTTCTCTACTTTTCAAAAGGGATTCAGAGTACTTCTTTTCTTTTTCCAACTGCTGACGGTATTGCTGTACCTTCCAAAAATCTTTAGTGATTAAAAAAGTAAAAAGACAGACAAAAAGGAAACCCAATACAACTGCTGCAATGGTTAATTGGATGCTTGTTTTTAAAACCTCTTGCTTGTTTAGATTGTCTTGGTAGGCACTCATAATAATTTCTTGTTCAAAAGCCGAGATCATGCTCCTAAGCTTTTGGGATAGCTCTAGATCTGCCTTGTAAATCTGAAGCTCCTTATCAACCAAGGAACGTTCAATTCTTGCATTTTTGGTTTTGGCCTGCTCTAAGATGGATTTAGATAGCTGCAATACAGAATCTATATCTGTGTTGGTGGTACCTTCATTGGGGTCTTTGGGAATGTTTTTGTTCAATATTGCTACATATTCCCTAATGGATTTCTGGGTTTCAGGCGAAAGCTGTTCAAAATTGGGAACGAAGGTTTCTGGGGTTATTCTTCCCAAATCCACTTCCATTTTGTTAAACTTTTTCAATAAAGAGTCAATGGGAGCACTATTTTCATTCTTTACCTTTAATTTTCGTAATTCGGCGTTGTTGTAAACCTTTTGTTGCAATAACTTTTGAACACTATCCAATTTAACGACCTGATTGCCATTTGTGGTCAAAAGCTTCAAGCTATCTATAGAGTTGAATATGGAGTCTACCTTTTGCGCATATGCTTTTAGATTGCTCCTTTTCTTGCTCTGTAAGGCCAGTTTTGACAAGTTTTCTGCTTCATAGATATCAGTGAGCAATGAATTTGTCTTCAATAACTTGATGTTATCCTCTTCTTTATTTTGAGAAGCATTATATTTTTTAAATTCGGAATAAATAAAAACTGAGGCCAAGAGGGCCACTATACCTAAAACTAAATAGCTCGAAATTATCTTTAAGGTAAATCTTCGTTTAGATGTGGGGTACATATAAAGTGTTATTCCTAATATATACGAAATGGTACATGAGAAAGATTGTTGGGAAAAGTTAATTAACACGCTTTTTTTCTATGAAAAATGAATTTGAGGAACTACATTTGCGCCATCTCAAAGGGGTGCTAAGTCCTGAATTTTTTTCAGGATAAAGCTGAGATTATACCCAATGAACCTGGGCGGGTAATGCTGCCAAGGGATTGCGCGTAGCGCACTTGGAATTTCTATGTTTCTTTTGAAACAAAAACCATTTTTTAACAAGAATAATGGCCCCTTTTATTCGTAACATTTTTACGAATGAAAACTTTATTCACAACTACTGCCCTTTGCGGGCTGGCACTCATTGGCAGTGCCCAAGAAAAACCAACAGATTCTTTAGAAGGAAAAAAAATTGTACTGGACGAGGTGTTGGTTCAAGCTATTAGGGTTACAAAAGAGTTTCCAATTACTTTTTCCAATTTGGACAAAGAAGAAATTGCTCCTAGAAACTTAGGGCAAGACATCCCAATTTTGATGAATTTTTTACCTGCTGTGGTGACCACATCCAATGCTGGGGCAGGGGTTGGCTACACTGGTATTCGTGTTAGAGGTAGTGATGCAACGAGGGTGAATGTGACCATCAATGGTGTTCCATACAATGATGCCGAGTCGCAAGGAACTTTTTGGGTCAATATGCCTGACTTTGCTTCGTCTACGGAAAGTCTTCAGTTACAACGAGGCGTGGGGACGTCTACAAACGGTGCTGGTGCATTTGGTGCAAGCTTAAATTTATTGACAGATGCCTATACTGAAGAAGCTTATGGTAGAGTATCTTCATCTATTGGAAGCTTTAATACCCTAAGGAATAATCTAAAGTTTAGCACTGGTCTGCTCAACGACCATGTTGAGATTTCAGGAAGACTGTCAAGAATTACCTCTGATGGATATGTGGATAGGGCAAGCTCAGAACTGGATGCATATTTTTTGCAGGGGACTTATAAAGATGATAATACGCTGATTAAAGCATTACTTTTTGGAGGCCATGAGATTACCTACCAGTCCTGGTTTGGAATTGATACGGAAACATTAAGGACCAATCGAACTTTTAACCCGGCCGGATTATATACGGACGAAAATGGGAATACTCAGTTTTACGATAAAGAAGTGGACAACTACAAGCAAGATCATTTTCAATTACACTGGAATGAAAATATTGGTCTTGAATGGAGTTCTAATATTGCGTTTCATTATACAAGAGGAAGAGGTTATTTTGAGCAATTTAGGGAAGATGATGATTTTGCAACCTATGGTTTTGAGCCTATAACGGTTAATGGACAAGCGGTAAATACAACGGATTTGATTAGAAGAAGATGGTTGGATAATGATTTTTATGGAACAGTTCTGTCTTTAAATCACAAGAAGGAAAATCTAGATTTAATTATTGGTGGCGGTTATAATGTGTACAAAGGGGACCATTTTGGAGAAGTTATCTGGGCACGTTTTGCCAGCAATAGTACTATTAGAGATCGTTACTATGATGACAACTCCACTAAAACTGATTTTAACAGCTATGTAAAGGCCAACTATAAACTAGATAGTAAATGGTCCATATTTGGAGATTTGCAATATAGAGGTGTTAGCTATGAGGCCAATGGTGAGGATACAGGACTGGTTGATGATACTTTTAATTTTTTCAATCCAAAAGCGGGAATCACTTTTAATCTTAACCCAAGCAACAATTTCTATTTTTCATATGCTGTTGCCAATAGGGAACCCAATAGGAATGATTACGAGAATGGAAACCCCAAACCAGAACGTTTAAACGATTTTGAATTGGGATGGAGATATGTTTCCCCAGATTTTCAGCTAAATACCAATGTGTATTATATGCGTTATAAAGATCAGTTGGTGCTTACAGGAGAGCTAAATGATGTAGGGGCGCCATTACGGGCCAATGTTGGGGATAGCTATAGATTGGGACTGGAGATAGATGCAAATATTAAATTAGGGAATAAATTTGCTTTGCAACCTAATGTTGCATTAAGTGATAATAGAAATATCGATTTTGTTTTTCAAAGAGATGGAGCACTTGAGGATTTGGGAAACACAAATATTGCATTTTCACCTAACGTAGTAGCAGGCAATATTCTTTCGTTTCTACCAAATGAAAACCTGCAACTGTCCTTGCTTTCAAAATTTGTAGGGAAACAATACATGGGTAATATTGATTCTGAAGTTTCTGTTTTGGAAAGTTATTCGCAAACAGACTTTAATGTGCAGTACATTATTGAAACCAATTCATTTATAAAGAATATTGTGCTTTCTGGTTTGGTCAACAATATTTTTGATGAGGACATCGTTTCAGATGGATTTTTCTTCACTTTTGATGATGGCGGCACCACAGTTGAAGGAGCAGGTTTCTATCCACAGGCAGGCATCAACTTTATATTAGGAGCAACCATTAATTTCTGACATAGGGCAAAACTATTTTAAGGGATTCTGTATTTTTATTAAATCATGACAGAATCCCTTTCTTTTTTTAATAAATCACCCATAAAATGGGGTGTTATAGGTTGCGGAAGTGTTACTGAGAAAAAGAGTGTCCCAGCCTATCAAATGACCCAAGATTTTCAGGTGAATATGGTCATGAGGCGAAATGCCGAAAAGGCAGAAGATTATGCCAAAAGGCACAAAATACCAAATTGGACGACCAATGCAAAAGAAGTCATAGAGCATCCAGATATTGATGCCGTTTATATTGCCACACCACCAGACACCCATAAATTTTATGCCCTTCAAGTGGCGGAATCGGGAAAACCATGTTGTATAGAAAAGCCAATGGCTCCAAATTATCAGGATAGTTTGGTAATTTATGAGGCCTTTAAATCAAGAAACCTGCCACTTTTTATAGCCTACTATCGCAGGTCCCTTCCAAGGTTTCTAAAAATAAAGGAATGGTTAAATGGAAATCTGATTGGGGAGGTAAGGCATATTCATTGGCAAAAGACAAAACCTCCTAGCGATATAGATATGCGAAGAACATCTAATTGGAGAACAGATAAGAATGTAGCACCTGGAGGCTATTTTGACGACTTGGCCAGCCACGGGCTGGATTTGTTCACCTATCTTCTGGGTGATATAAAAGAAGCAAAGGGTATAGCATTAAACCAGCAAGGACTATATTCTGCTTACGATGCCGTTTCAGGTATTTGGCTTCATGATGGTGGGGTTACCGGAGAGGGTAATTGGAATTTTGGAAGTAGCCACCGTATTGATGGAGTTGAAATTTTTGGTTCAGAAGGGAAAATAAACTTTTCTGTTTTAGATGAAGCCCCAATTGAATTGGAGAATGCATCGGGACACCAAGTCATGAATATTAAACATCCGGAGCATATTCAGGAATATCATGTACAAAACATAAAAGACCATCTTTTAGGAAAAACAGTGCATCCTTCTTTGGGGTATTCTGGATTGCATACCAGCTGGGTTATGGATAAAATATTAGGGAACCATTAATAGCACCTAATTAGAAATAGTTATGGTGTTTCCACTTTGTGTAGCTCTATAAAAAAGTAGGTCATAATAACGATTGCCGTCATCCGGTCTGTCTAATTGCTGCCCGGTAAAAAGACTATAGGTATAACCCTCACAAGAACAGGTTACGTTTTGCCCATCAATGGTCATTGTAGAGCAATTATTGGGCGCATGATTGGGACAACTTGCTTCAAAAGCAAAAAAAGTATCCAATCCGGACTTGATTACAAAAGCTCCACGGGTTCCTACTCCATTGTTATCTACAAATACAGGGTTACCAATATTGTTCAAATCACTGTAAAGTGGCAAATTCAAGTTTAGGTCAAATCTAAAACCTACCTCTTGAAGGAAAGGATTTCTGTTGGTGCTATCAGAATCACAAGAAATCAGAAAAATCAATAAAATACAGCTCCAGAAGTGCCTCATAGTGTAGATTTCAAAACGTTATTTGAGCAAATTTGGGCAAAAAATACCTATATTTGCGTTAAATCCTCGCTAAAAACCTATGCTTGTCATAGAGGCAGCTGGGGATTTTTGTATTTGTGGCCATAAGATGCATTGGGAAAATAATTATATTTTCTTCAGTGTTCTTTTGTATTAAAATATGACGATATGAGTAAAGTATCTTATTATACAGCAGAAGGATTAAAAAAATTAAGGGAAGAGGTCAACTACTTAAAAGATGTGGAAAGACCTAAAGCTTCACAAGCTATAGGGGAAGCAAGAGATAAAGGGGATTTGTCGGAGAATGCGGAATATGACGCGGCCAAAGAAGCACAGGGTCTTTTAGAGATGAAGATTTCTAAAATGGAAGAAACGCTGGCCAACGCCAGATTAATAGATGAGTCGCAATTAGATACTTCGAAAGTATTGGTTTTATCAACTGTGAAGTTGAAAAACCAAACCAATGGTATGGAAATGAAATACACCTTGGTAGCCGAGAGTGAGGCCGACCTTAAAACAGGTAAGATATCTGTTACTTCTCCTATAGGGAAAGGGCTGTTGGGTAAAACCGTTGGTGATGTTGCAGAGATCACTGTGCCCAATGGAACGTTAAAATTTGATATTTTGGAGATTACACGAGATTAAGAGGTGCTATAATTCTTATATTTAATCTCGTTCCTAGCGGGATTTTTTATTCAAAACCAAACCAAACCAAGCATGCCCAGTATTTTCACCAAAATTATTAGTGGAGAGATTCCCTGTTACAAGATAGCTGAGGACCCAGATAATTTTGCGTTTCTCGATATTAATCCAAACTCAAAAGGACATACACTTTGCGTTCCTAAAAAGGAAGTGGACAAAGTATTGGATTTAGATGAAGAGTCGTATATCAACCTTATGTCATTTTCCAGAAAAGTAGGAAAGGCGATTGAAGCAGCTGTTCCGTGTAAACGTGTAGGCATGACCGTTATAGGTTTGGAAGTTCCCCATGTTCATGTACACCTAATTCCATTGCATAGCATGAAGAACGCAACTTTTGGTTACAAAGAAAGTATGGAGGCTGAAGAATTTGAATCTATTGCCGAAAAAATTAGAAGCTTCATTAAATAAGACCTTCCAAATAGAAATAAACCGCTGTCCCTCCTAAGCCTAGCATCAGCAAAAGTATTATAAAGAAGAGTGTCGTAAACCTCACAGAAGTCTTGTCAGGGGTTACTAATTTATTGTAATATTCAAAGACCCTTTCAATATCTGGAGTCCAGTTTACAGGGTAAATAATAGAATAACATTTCTTACATTTTATCTCATGGGTAACCTGATCTGTGGTCCTGTGAAAAAATGGGTTGTACGTATGTTTCTGGTAAAAAGTGAGCTTAAGCTCCTGGTTAAAGCATTCAGGGCAGTTATTGGTAATTTCGGCTTCTTTTATTGCAATCTGTTTTTCCTTTGCCATGACTCATTAAACATTTGCTCTAAGGGAAATTTGCATGATTGTTCCTTCTTTACTTGACGAAAGTACTTTAATTTTTCCTTTATGGTACTCTTCTACAATTCTTTTTACCAATGAAAGCCCTAGTCCCCAGCCTCTTTTTTTAGAGGTTACCCCTGGACTAAAAATGTTTTGAAAATCACTTTTTGGAATACCATGCCCCGTATCTGAAACCAAAATATTGACAAATTGTCCTTTTTTCTCAATCTCTATGGTAATGTTTCCTCTCCCTTTCATAGCATCAATTCCATTTTTCACAAGGTTTTCAATGCTCCAATTAAACAAAGGGGGATTTAAAAGAACAGGTAATTCATCAATACCAGAAGTAAAAGAAAAATGGATAAGTTTGGAGCTTCTCCGCTTTAAATATTCATAGGCCTTTTCAGTTTCAGAAACTATGTCATGCACTTCCAAATCAGGGATAGACCCTATTTTTGAAAAACGGTCTGTAATGGTCTCCAGTCTCGAAATATCCTTTGCAATTTCTTTGGTGATATCTGGGTTGATGCTTTCAGATTTCAAAAGTTCATTCCAACCCAAAAGCGATGTTAGTGGAGTTCCTATTTGGTGTGCGGTTTCTTTGGCCATTCCCGCCCAAAGCTTGTTTTGTTCTGATGCTTTGTTGGTTTTGAAGAAAAAGAAAATGACCGCTCCAAAAAGAAAAATAATCAAAAGGAGGGCCAGAGGATAATATTTCAATTTGTTCAGAACTTCAGAGTTGCCATAATACAGCGTTTCCAATAGCTCTCCTTCTTGAATAATATGTACTGGTTCGTTCTCACTTTCAAACTGTCTTATTTTTCTTTGAATGTAGGCACTGTCTGCCGCTTTTTCTTCGGAAATATTGTGCGTTTTTATGGAACCTTCCTCATTTACCAGGATCATGGGGGTAGAGGTGTTGTTGCCCATAACCTTTAAAGTTAAGTTCCCTAATTCTTGATCTACGGAAGATTGAATGAGTTCCGACTGTGCGGTAGCCCAAATCTCCATTTTGAGTCGTTCTTCTTCCTTAAAATTCTTAAAGAAACTATTTGTGTTCCAAAGAATAAGGCTCACAATAACGAATGCCGAAATTAATAGGGTAATGTTGGAAGCCTTCTTTTTGGGGCTAAAGTTCATTTTTTAGTACAATTGTGATTAAAGATAGCAGAAAATGTAAAAATATGTTGATACTTCGTTGTTGTACATGGTTTTTATTAGGGTTCATTTTATGTATTTTTGGTGCTTATTGAAAAGTAGCATAGATGGAAGTCCAAGGAAAAATTAAAATGATTGATGAAACCAAAACCTACGGTAACAATGGTTTCAGAAAAAGAGAATTAGTTATTACTACAGAGGAGCAATATCCTCAGCATATTTTAGTGGAATTTGTACAGGACAAGTGCGATTTGCTTAACAATTATAGCGTGGGGCAAATGGTGAAAGTTAGTATTAATTTAAGAGGTAGAGAGTGGGTAAATCCACAAGGAGAGACCAAGTATTTTAATTCTGTACAAGGTTGGCGAGTAGAGAACTTGCAAACCGAAGGAGGTGCTGAGAATATGCCGCCTGTTCCACCAATGGAAGCTTTTGAACCTGCAGATAACCTTAAAGAGGAAGACCACGACGATTTACCATTCTAGTCCGCTTTGGGTCTTACCAAGGTAATAGAACGTGTATTTAGAAGGTATTTGCCTTCACCTTTTACCATTGCAGTACTTCTAACAATACTGACGATTGTTCTTGCTTTAATTTTTACTGACAACACCTCAGATAAAAATCATGTAACTGTTATCCTTTCTCATTGGGAGAATGGGATTTGGAACAATGGTCTTTTGGTATTTGCATACCAAATGATGCTCATTTTGGTTCTGGGTCATGTATTGGTATTGAGTAAGCCCATGGAGCGATTAATTCTGAGCATTACCAAGTTAGTAAAGAACACCTCTAATGCAGCTGTTTTGGTAGCGTTGCCAACAATGTTGGTTTCCTTTTTTAATTGGGGGTTAGGGCTAATTTTTGGAGCTATTTTGGCTAGAAAAGTTGGTGAATATGCCCAAGCAAACAACATCCCGATCAATTACCCCCTAATAGGCGCTTCTGGGTATGTGGGCTTAATGGTTTGGCATGGAGGAATAAGTGGGTCTGCCCCAATAAAGGTTTCAGAAGCGGGGCATTTGAAGAGCTTGTTAGAAGGAATTTCCAACGTTGAACTCTTAGGTCAATTGCCAGAAACTATTTCTACCTCGCTTACGGTATTCAGTTATTGGAACCTTATTCTATTTACGGTTGTAGCTTTATCTATTGTCGTTACGGTATATCATTTAGGGAAAAGAGTTAGCCCAAATAGTGTTAATTTAAAGGAGTACAAATTCAAATCTGTTGAGAAGGAAAATCTAGAAGGAGCGGAAAAACTGGATTACTCAAAAATAGCAGCTACATGTTTTGGGTTTTTAATTTTGATTGCTTTTTTACTTCAATACTTACCTGCTCTACAAGCCCTTAACATTACTCCAAATATGCTCAACTTCTTCATGTTGGGTCTGGCAATTATACTTCACGGAAGTTTTAAGAGCTTTTTGGTCGCAGTGGAAGAGGCCATTGGAGACACTGCAGGGATATTGATTCAATTTCCACTGTATTTTGGAATTATGGGAATTATGGGTAGCAGTGGAATGATCAATGATATTTCAGATTTTTTTGTATCAATAAGCACCACAGTTACCTTACCTATTTTCACCTTTTTAAGCGCAGGTCTTGTCAATATTTTTGTGCCCAGCGGAGGTGGTCAATGGGCTGTGCAAGGGCCACTGGTATTGGAATCTGCTATACAATTGGGCGTTCCATTGCCACAGGCAGTTATGGCCTTGGCCTATGGGGATCAAGTAACAAATATGTTACAGCCTTTTTGGGCCTTACCGCTTTTAGGGATTACAAAATTAAAGGCCAAAGAAATTCTACCGTATACCTTGATTTTTATGTTAATAGGCAGTCTAGTTTATATAAGCGGTCTCCTTATTTTATAACCCTTTTTCCGTAATTTTATTAAAAATTGCACTTTGGAAAAAGACTCTAAAAATCTTCCTTTATTCTTTTTAGGAGATAGATTGGAATTTCCTCCAGTTGAAGCTGCCAATGAAGATGGCCTTCTGGCAGTGGGAGGGGATTTATCTCCAGAGCGACTGCTTTTAGCTTATAAAAGCGGAATTTTCCCATGGTTTAATGAGGATGCTTTAATTTTATGGTGGAGTCCTGATCCAAGAATGGTTTTATTCCCTGAGAAAATCAAAATTTCAAAAAGTATGAGAAAAGTATTGCGTGCTGATCAATTTAGATTGACACAAAACACTTGCTTTGGAGAAGTACTGGAAAAGTGCGCAAAAGTTGAGCGCAAAGGTCAGGAAGGAACATGGATTACTCCAAAAATGAAATTGGCCTACCTAGATCTTTTTGAGAAAGGCTTTGCCAAATCTTTTGAGGTATGGGAAGGTGATGTTTTGGTTGGAGGTCTATATGGAGTGGATTTGGGCCATGTTTTCTGTGGAGAAAGCATGTTCAGCACCAAGCCAAACGCTTCTAAGTTTGCTTTTATAAAAATGGTTCAGGAATTTAAGGAAAAAGAGTATAAACTTATTGATTGTCAAGTTTATACGGAACATCTTAAAAGTTTAGGGGCAGAAGAGATTTCAAGAGATTACTTCATGAAAATTTTAAAGGGATAGTTTCAGACTGGTCAACAGGGGAAAATGGAGTCAATATGTACTTAAACTTCGTCGTACCTAAAACAACTTACCTCGTGATCATTCACCATTCCCGTAGCCTGCATTTGGGCATAGATTACCGTACTTCCAACAAATTTAAAACCACGTTTTTTTAAATCCTTGCTAATGGTGTCCGAAAGTGCTGTGTTTGCTGGCCCTTCTTTGTAGTCCTGTAGTTTATTTTTGATGGGCTTTCCATTTACAAACCCCCAAATATAAGTACTAAAACTGCCAAATTCTTTTTGAACCTCCATAAAAGCTTGTGCGTTTGAAATTGTAGCTTTTACTTTTAGTTTATTTCTAATTATCCCTGGATTATCCAAAAGTTCATCAACTTTTATTTGGTCATAATTGGCAATCTTTTTGTAATCAAAATTGTCAAAAGCCTTTCTGAAATTTTCACGTTTTTTTAGTACGGTAATCCAGCTTAACCCAGCTTGGAATGTTTCTAAAATCAGGAATTCGAATAGCGTTTCATCATCTTTTACGGGAACGCCCCATTCATTGTCATGATAATCTTCGTAGAGCGAATCACCTTCGCACCAACCACATCTGTGTTTATTCATTGATAATGATTTTATCTAAAGATAATGGAAATAGTGTTTTCCATTTGGTCTTAATCTATAGTGGAATAAGTTCCTTGGCAACAATGGCTTGGTCAATAGTTACATACAGCCTGTTTTGACCTCTGTAGAAATCATTTTTATCTTTTCTTTCTAAAATCACCTTTTGGTCCGCATTTGCCAGTTTCAATATGCCAGTAATCACCACAGTTTGGTTGATTATCTTATGTGATGGTATAATTAGTTCTGCATCTGATGTATTGTCTTTTAATGAATCATGGAGATATAGATAAGACTTGTTTGCGGGCTCCCCAATTTTAAATGAGGCCCCTAGCCTTACTTCATAGGTTTTACGAAAGGGTTTAGAAGAAGTTTTATCAGATTTGTGATTTGGAAAAATAACAGGATATTCTTTCTTTTTCATCTGTCATTACTTTATGGTTAGGAGCATTGTATTATAAACAAGTAAAGAGGCATTCCCAGAGTAATATTAAAAGGAAAGGTGAAGGCCAGTGCCATTGGCACATAAAGACTTGGATTTGCCTTTGGGGCAGCTATTCGCATTGCAGCTGGCACGGCAATGTAGGATGCGCTCGCCGCCAAAATGGCAAATAAAAAGCGATTTCCAACACTTTCGGTAATGAATTGACTGAACCAAGCTACAAAGCAACCATTGATTACCGGTAGACCAATTGAAAAGATAAGGGCAAACCAGCCCTTCTTTATAAAATCATTTAGTTTTTTTCCACTAGTAATGCCCATATCCAAAAGAAATACCGCTAGAAAGCCTTTGAAAATATCTGTAGTAAATGGTTTAATGCCTTCTGCTTGATGTTCATTGGCCAAAAAACCAATGGCCAAACTACCTAAAATCAGTAGTACACTACCATTTGTTACAGAATGATGCAAGACTTTTTTAAAGTTGCTTTTTTCTTCCTTCCCTTTTTTGAAAAAAGCCATTAACAATACTCCTATAATAATGGAAGGTGCTTCCATTAAAGCCATTACAGCAACCATATGCCCGCCAAAATCTATATTCTCAATTTCTAGAAAAGAGATTGCGGTCACAAAGGTGACTGCACTAACGGAGCCATAAGCTGCCGCTATTGCACCAGAATTTTCAACACTAAATTTTCTTCTAAGAATGAAATAAGCGAAAACTGGAACTGAGATGGCTAAAAAAATACCGAATAAAAGTGACCATATTATTTCCATGTTAAAATCACTATGGGAGAGTTCTAACCCTCCCTTAAAACCTATTGCAAAAAGTAGGTATAGTGAAATAAACTTTGATGAATTTTGTGGAATTTCAAGGTCACTCTTTAATTGAACTGCTATGATACCGAGAAAGAAAAATAATAAAGCAGGATTGGTTAGGTTATCAACAAGAAGGTGTAGATCCATTTAGTCTATTCTTCCAAAGAGATTTTTAGAATACCATCAATACGAAGCCTTTTTCCTTCACTTCTTAAGCTATTGATGAACTCATTTGCAATTACTTTTTCTCTTTCCAATTCAGCTATTCTTTCATCTGGATATTTAGTGTTAGCGTCTCTGTCACCTTCACACCATGACAAGCGTTGAAGCTTATGAAAATTTATCTTTTGATCCAATAAAGATGTAATTACGTCACATGCTTCAGATGGTGTAAAGCTGCCATCAACCAATTGAATTTTTTGTTTTGTTTCGATTAAAGTTTCCATTTTCTTGTTTTTAAATTGTTTAAGATTTTTTTGTTTGTCTCTTTCCAATAATGTTAATGGACAATAGACCAAATACGATTGACATTGAGATGCTCAACCATCCAAAGAATAGAAAATCATTGAGCGCAGAAAGTATTAGAATACTAGCGAACATAAAGCCCATTAAAGCATAGTATATTGGATAGAATCTTTCTGCATCTTTTGTTTTCGTCTTTTTGGTTAATAGTTTTTGCGAATGTGAAAGTTTGTACAGCATACTTTTTATTTTGATGCAAAGTTGAAACATTATAATCATATATTTTTATTTATATTTATTATGAAATACATGAATTATATTTATGAACTATACATTGCATCAACTACAAATTTTCTTGAAAATTGTTGAAAAACAGAGCATTACAAAAGCTTCAGAAGAACTCTATCTAACACAACCAGCGGTATCTATCCAGCTAAAAAATTTTCAATCCCAGTTTCCAATTCCGTTAACCGAAATAGTGGGAAGAAAATTGTTTGTAACTGATTTTGGAAGAGAAATAGCTCATTCGGCAGAAAGGATTTTGAATGAAGTGGAAGGGATAAATTATAAAATGCAGTCTTTTATGGGTGAACTGGCTGGGCGATTAAAAATATCTGTGGTCTCAACGGGAAAATATGTGATGCCATATTTTTTGTCAGGCTTTATGAAATCCAATACCGGAGTAGATTTAATAATGGATGTTACCAACAAAACAAAAGTGGTAGAGGGCCTGGAAAACAACGAAGTTGATTTTGCCCTTGTTTCGGTATTACCTGACCATTTAAAACTCAATAAGGTTGATTTAATGAAGAATGTATTGTACTTGGTAGGTAATCCCAACTATTTTGAGCAGATTCTGCTATCTAAAAGTATGTTTGTTAAGGATACTCCTTTAATATTTAGAGAACAGGGTTCTGCCACTAGATTGGCAATGGAAAGTTATTTAAAAAGAAGGCAAATCCAAGTTGGAAAACGTATAGAACTTACTTCCAACGAGGCTGTAAAACAAGCTGTAATTGCCGGACTTGGATGCTCGGTTATGCCATTGATA
This sequence comes from Flagellimonas sp. CMM7, assembly GCF_021390195.1. Classification (NCBI taxonomy): domain Bacteria; kingdom Pseudomonadati; phylum Bacteroidota; class Flavobacteriia; order Flavobacteriales; family Flavobacteriaceae; genus Flagellimonas; species Flagellimonas sp. CMM7. The sequence continues at coordinate 2,323,330 of NZ_CP090003.1, forward strand.
GGGATAAAAAATGAATTAAGTAATGGGGATTTAAAAATATATCCTAAAAAAGGCTTACCCATACAAACAACATGGAATTTGGTTTGGTTGAGGTCAAAAAAACTCTCTCCTGTTGCTTCATCTTTTTTAGATTATTTAGGAAAAGAAAAGGAAAGAATAATTCAGGAGGATTTTAGTTGGTACGAAAAATACTAGGGATGAACTGAACTATTATCCTTTTGTAATTTCAATAGTGCTATGAATTTTTAATTGGTTGCCATGGCTTCTGGCATCCAGAATAATTTCTGTCATCCTACCTTTTGCCACTTTTAACTCATTTATTCTACTTTCAGAATTAAGATAATCCACCCTGTCAGTATCTTTAAGGTTTAGCAACTGAACGGTATGGAATTTGATTTTGTCATTGAGTAAGGACAAAAGTACCTCTGCTGCATCCGCTGGAGTAAAGCTTCCTTCAATCAGAAGAAAAGATTCAATGTTATCTGCTTTTATAGCAGATGATTTTTTGTTTTGTGAATTGGAACGATAAAGGGACCGCAGCAATTTTTTCATAAACTAAACTTTTAGCGTTTTGGTTTGCAGTTCAAGATTCTGATGTTCATCCATATAAATAATGGGCATTGCATAAATAGAAGGAAGGTTTTCCAAAAACCTTTTTTTAATACGTTTTTTTATTTTGTTGAAGAGCAACGCTTTTGTTGTGCCCATTATTAAAGTTTGTTCCAAACTTTCATTTTGTCCATTCTTTAGTCGTTTATGGAGCATTTTACTTGAAACGAGCGCATTGAGCATTAGTTTTTCATCAATGAGAAAATCCACAATACTATTTGCTTGAGAAGGAGAGCTACACAAAATGTGAATTAAAACCATATGAAATAATTAAGTACTCACTTGCCACATGAGCGATCATCATTATAAATTAGTTGACAAGCATCTCTTTTTTCTGATATGGCATCATTTCACCACTATTAATTGCGCTATTCAGGTTGGCGGTCAATGTGCTGTATGCTTTAAAAAACTTTTTGCCATCAGACCTTTTAAAGGTGATTACAGGATTGTTGCTTTCAGATATTTTGGTAATTGTGACGATTGATTTTTTTAGAGTTGACATATTTGGGATGCCGCCACGCTTGATGATAAAATTCTTGCGAGGCACATTAATATTCTTATATGAAACGCTAATTGGGTCGCCTATAACAAGTTGATCGCCAACCTTTGCTGAACTAGCATAGTTTTCTTGTGCATTCATAATATATGCAAATAAGGAGAACGTCAATAAAAGAATTATAGATTTCATAACTACATAGATTTATTGTTTTCAGTTTTTTCTTTAACCAAAATGGCTTTAATGGTAGGTTTATAACCATAGAAATTTCTGCCATCTTCTCTTCTTAAGACAATTTGTGTACTTCCATCAGGCATAACATTCATCTGATCTATTACCACAATATTCCCGTGAAAATTCATGGTAAGTCCAAACCCAGAGGAAGAATTTAGATGGTTATCAACCATTACAATATCAGAATATGGAATCTCTAGTAACATCCCTTTTTCAGAATCACCTCTGCTCTCAACAAAATGTTTAAAGTTAATGTGTTGTGCTTTATTTTGAGCGGTAACTAGAGGTCCAGATAACAGAATAAAACATAGATAAAATAGCATTTGCTTTTTCATAAGCTTTAGTTTTAAAGAAACTATCTATATAAAGGTACGATTAATCAGTTGTAAAAAAAGCATTACTATTGTTAAATAGTAGTTAAACTATCACATATTAATAGTAATACTGTTATATTTGTTTCAAATCTATAACAGAGTTTATTTATGGAAAGGTTAATGCAGTCAATTCGAATTGGTATCAATGACAAAATATATGTAAAAGATCCCGAATCATCGGACTTAGGAAAAAGAATAATTGAACAGAGCATTTTAATGATTGATGAAATGGGCTTTGAAAGTTTCACATTTAGGAAGCTAGGTGAGCGCATAAAATCCAATGAAAGTTCCATTTATAGGTATTTTGAAAATAAGCATAAACTACTTCTCTACTTAACTTCGTGGTACTGGGGTTGGTTGGAGTATAAAATGGTCTTTGCCACAAATGGCATAACAGACCGTAGTGAAAAACTTAGAAAAGCTATTGAGATTCTTACTCAGACGGTAGAGCAAGATGTTTCTTTTTCTCACATAAACGAGGTATTGTTAAGCAAGATTGTTATTAATGAATACTCCAAATCATACCTTACCAAAGAAGTGGATCAAGAAAATAAGGATGGTTATTTTATCATATATAAAAGATTGGTAAACCGCTTGTATGAAATGATTGTATCCCTCGATAGTGATTATCCTTACCCTTCTAGTCTAGCAAGTACAGTTTTAGAAGGGAGTCTGCATCAATATTTTCTTAAGGAACATTTTCCCATGTTGACAGATTGCAACCAAACCACAACGCCAACACAATACTTTACAGACCTGGTCTTTAGGATCGTAAAACCTACAAAAAATGCCTAAAAATATTCTTACTGCTTGGCAGCGCCTAATGGGCATGCTAGCATTGGATAAGAAAGATGTGCTTCAAGTTTTTTATTATGCCATATTTGCTGGTGTGGTAAATCTTTCTTTACCTCTTGGTATACAAGCAATTATAAATTTAATTCAAGGTGCACAAGTAAGCACATCTTGGATTGTCCTAGTTGTTTTAGTGACTCTAGGCGTAGCATTTGCAGGAGCTTTGCAGTTAATGCAAATGCGTATTATTGAAAATGTTCAGCAAAAGATTTTTACTAGAGCTTCTTTTGAGTTTGCTTACAGATTTCCAAAGATAAAAATGAGTGAATTAAGGAACTATTATCCACCAGAATTGGCTAATCGGTTTTTTGATACACTAACCGTGCAAAAAGGTCTTTCAAAAATCTTAATAGATTTTCCGGCCGCATTGTTGCAGATAGTGTTTGGGTTGTTACTGCTGTCATTTTATCATCCTTTCTTTATCATTTATGGCCTACTTCTATTGTTGCTCATATATGTGGTTTTTAAGTTTACGGCACAACGGGGCTTGGAAACCAGTTTGGATGAGTCCAAAAACAAGTATAAGGTGGCTCATTGGATTCAAGAAATAGCAAGGTCAATAATCAGTTTTAAGCTATCAGGTGGCACTACCCATGGTATTGATAAAAATGACACTTTGGTGGCTAATTATCTAGATGCCCGCGAAAGCCATTTTAAAATTTTAGTGCTTCAGTTTATTCAGATGATTGGGTTTAAGGTTCTGGTAACTGCAGGGCTTTTGTTAATTGGAGGACTACTTGTGCTCAATCAAGAGATGAATATAGGACAGTTTGTAGCTGCGGAAATCATTATTCTTTTGGTTATTAGCTCTGTAGAGAAAATGATTTTAGGTCTAGAAACGTTTTATGACTTGCTTACTTCTTTAGAAAAATTGGGGCAAGTAGTAGATAAAGAACTAGAACCGCAAGATGGTGAAAAACCTTTTGCAAATGATGAAGGATTTGTGGTCGAGCTCTCGGATGTTTCGTATAATGTTCCAGAAAGAGACAAAAAGATTATTGATGATGTCTCTCTGGCTATAACACCTAGCTGTACCATTTTATTGCAAGGACCAAGTGGCTCAGGAAAATCGACCTTGTTAAGGCTAATTGCTGGTATTTTAGAACCTGATCAAGGGAAAATATTTGTAAATGATGTTGCTTTACAAGGAGTAAACCTTAACTATTACCGGTCTCATCTAGGAAAGTCATTAAGTGAGGAATCTCCATTTGAGGGGTCCCTGCTTAACAATATAACATTTGGAAATAAGAATATTTCCCAAGAAGATGTGTATTGGGCATTGGAGAAAACGGGATTGACCCAATTTGTTAAAGAACAACCACACGGATTAAACACAGTTTTGTATCCCGAGGGAAAACAAATACCCTACACCATTTCCAAGAAAATTGTTCTGGCACGCAGTATTGTTACAAGGCCCAAGTTACTTATCCTAAAGGATCCATTGGATCAATTTGCAGAAAATGAAGCTACGGAAATCATGGATTTTTTAACAGATGGTTCTAATGGATGGGCATTGGTCATAGCCAGTGAAAACCCCAAATGGATAGAACGTTGCGGGCGTATCATTACTATGGAAAATGGAAAATTGATTAACGAAAGATAGAGAGACAATGCTAAATATATCACCAAACAGGTTAAACGAAAAGGTTGACATAAGTGACTATAAGGCCGTTAAGAAAGTCTTCTATAGAACACATTATAAGCACTTTAATAGATTTTTGGCTGCTTTTTTTGTGATAGCCATAATTATCCTTTTCCTGCCTTGGACACAAAATATCACCGGGAAGGGTTATTTAACCACATTAAGACCTGATCAACGTCCGCAGACCATACAGTCACCTATTCCTGGGAGAATAGAAAAATGGTACGTTAGCGAGGGAGATTTTGTAAAGAAAGGGGATACCATTCTCTTTATTTCTGAGGTTAAAAGTGAATATTTTGATCCAAATTTGGTAGAACGTACGGGACAGCAAATCAAGGCCAAGTCGATGGCGGTGAATTCTTATGAAGGAAAAGTACAAGCCCTCAACACACAGATTGGTGCATTGTCCAATGAGCGAGGATTAAAACTGGAACAGTCCAAGAACAAATTACTTCAGTCTAGGTTAAAAGTTCAGAGTGACAGTATCGATTTAGAAGCTGCCAAGACCAATATTTCCATTGCCCAAAGACAATATGACCGTGTGGTTCAGCTTCAACAAGAAGGATTAAAGGCTGTTACAGATGTTGAGGAAAAGCGTTTGAAATTGCAGGAAACCCAAGCCAAATTAATTTCGCAAGAAAATAAATTGCTGGCCAGCAAGAACAACGTTATAAATGCTCAGGTAGAGATTAGTAGAGTACGGGCCGAGTATACAGATAAGATTTCTAAGGCACAGAGTGATATGTTCACTGCGCAGTCCAATCAGTTTGATTCTGAAGCGCAGGTTACCAAATTAGAAAACGCTTATACCAATTATGAAATTCGTAACGATCTAATGTATATAAGGGCCCCTCAGAGTGGATTTATCAATAAAGCAATACAATCTGGTATTGGTGAAACCTTTAAAGAAGGAGATAGGTTAGTCGGCATTATGCCATCTGAGTATGATATGGCTGTAGAAACATTTGTTGAACCCATAGACTTACCATTGCTTCATATTGGTGAAAAAGTCCGTATACAGTTTGATGGTTGGCCTGCTATCGTTTTTAGCGGTTGGCCCAATGTTTCCTTTGGAACTTTTGGGGGGGAGGTAGTGGCTATAGAAACTTTTATAAGTGATAATGGAAAATATAGAATTCTGTTGGCTCCAGATAGGGAAGATCAGGCATGGCCTAAAGACATACGTGTAGGTTCCGGGGCCAATACTATGGCATTGCTAGAAGATGTTCCTATTTGGTTTGAGCTATGGAGACAACTAAATGGTTTCCCTCCAAATTATTATCAACCTGAAAATAAAGTTGCCGATGTTAAAAAGAAATAAGCAAGGAATCCAGTTATGGATACTCTTCTTTCTATTCACTTTTTGGGTTCAAGCACAGCAAGATTCTAACGTACTCAATTTTAGTGAGTATTTGGGCTATGTAAAAAAGTATCACCCTGTTGCTAAGCAAGCACAGCTTACCATTGCTATGGGACAAGCTAACTTAATGAAAGCACGAGGAGGATTCGACCCAAAAATTGAAGTGGATTATGACAGAAAGGACCTTAAGGGGACAGAATATTGGGACAGATTGAACACAACGTTTAAAATTCCTACTTGGTTTGGAATTGAGTTAAAAGGAAATTTTGAGCAAAATCAAGGAGAACACATAAACCCAGATGAAGAAGTTCCTGAAGATGGCCTGTACAGCGCAGGGGTGTCAATGTCATTAGGAGAAGGTTTTTGGATAAACGAAAGAATGGCGACGCTTAAAAAGGCAAAATTCTTTAGAGAACAATCAAAAGCGGACCAGGATTTATTGGTGAACCAAGTATTGTACAGAGCTTCTTTGGCTTATTTTGATTGGCTTAGAGCGCATAAGGATGCCATGATTTTTAATGATTTTCTTCAAAATGCCGAGGTGAGATTTGAAGGAGTTAAGCAAAGTGCCTTGGCCGGCGATATTGCCATAATAGATACTGTTGAAGCTAAGATTGCCGTTCAAAATAGAGCTTTGAGTCTGGAACAGGCCAAAGTTAGATTGATGAAAAAATCTTTGGAACTTTCTAATTTTCTATGGATTAACAATATACCCGTAGAATTGCAACCAGAAGTAATTCCAGATGAAAATGTGGAGAGCGAGATTGATGTTACTTTGGAGATCATGGGTAAACCTTTGGATAGTTTTACACTGGAAAATCATCCTAAACTAAGGTCTTTGGAATACAAGATTGATGGTTTGGTTGTGGATAAGCGATTAAAAGCAAATAAGTTACTGCCCATATTGGATGTGCAGTATAATTTCTTAACAGAATCACCTGATCAAATAAATTCTTTGGACATTGACAATTTTAAAGGTGGTGTAAGTTTTCGTTTCCCTTTGTTTTTGAGGAAAGAAAGAGGGGATTTAAAATTGGCAAAGTTTAAACTACAAGATGCACAATTTGAGCGAGACAATGCCCAAGTGGAAATCCAGAATAAGGTAGTTGCTATTTATCGTGAATTGGACTCGTACATTACACAAAACCAATTAATTGCCAATATTGTAACAGATTATAATACTTTATTGAATGCCGAAGAACGAAAATTCAGTTTTGGTGAAAGTTCGTTGTTTTTGATTAATTCAAGAGAAGGTAAACTGATAGATGCGTCACTAAAACAGAACGAAGTACAGAACAAGTTTTTTTATACGAAAGCACGATTATTTAAGAGTCTGGCCATAAACCCAGAAATCTTATAGATGATCTAGTTTTCTTAACCATTAAAATCCCGCAATGAAGATACCCCCAATTTTAAAAGATTTGTTTTTCATTTTAACGGGAATTTTTTCTGCAGCATTTGGTTTGGAGAGCTTTCTGTTGCCAAATAGATTTATTGATGGCGGAGCTACAGGAATTTCGTTATTGGTTACTGAGGTCACTTCCGTTCCATTATGGGTTTTGATTATTTTGGTTAATATTCCATTTCTATTTTTAGGATATCGGGTATTAGGGAAACAATTTACCATAAAGGCAATCTTGGCTATTTTAGGATTGGCTTTGGTATTGGTGTTTATTCAGTTTCCAGAAGTGACCCAAGACAAGTTGTTGGTTGCCGTTTTTGGCGGATTCTTTTTAGGTGCTGGAATAGGGCTTTCTATTAGAGGGGGCAGTGTTCTTGATGGTACTGAGGTTTTGGCTATTTTTTTAAGCAGAAAACTAGGAACTAAAATTGGAGATATCATCATTTTAATTAATATCCTCATTTTTTTAGCGGCAGCTTATTTATTATCAATTGAAGCGGCTTTGTATTCTATGCTAACGTATTTGGCGGCCTCAAGAACTTTGGATTTTGTGCTTGATGGTATTGAAGAATATACAGGTGTAACGATCATTTCTGAGAAAAGTGAAGAGATCAGGGTAATGATTACGGAAAAACTTGGTAGGGGACTGACCATTTATAAAGCGAGCGGAGGTTATGGAAAAAAAGGACAACACAATGAATATGATGTTGTTTATACGGTGGTCACAAGGTTGGAGATTAGGAAGCTCAATATTGAACTCAATAAAATTGATGCCAACGCTTTTGTGGTCATGAACAGCATAAATGATACTAAAGGGGGCATGGTAAAGAAAAGACTGCTAAATCAATAAAGGCTAAATCATTATTTTTCAAGTAATTAAGTTTTGTAAGTTTTCATCTAGGAATACAACCAATGATAAAAGTCAGCTCTTATGGAGTTTTTGAGGCTTAATTTTGGAAAAATTATCACATGGAAGTAATTGAAGAAAATATACAGAAAGAACGTTTAGAACTTGTTCAAAAGGGCATTTCAAACGGAATGTATTATTCAGAATATAGAGATTTGGTACGTCATTTAGCCAAAAATAGACAGACTACAGGCGTTGATCAATTGGAATCACTTATCAATTATACGGAACTGAACGATCGCCGTATGAATAGATGGGACAAGACGCTAAAAATTCCAGTGGAGGTTCAAGAAAGAATTTCCAAGGTAAAATCCAAACTTACCTTTTTAGTGCTGAGTGAAAGCTGGTGTGGAGATGCTTCACCTAGTTTGCCTGTTATGAATAAGATTTCAGAGTTAAACCCAAATATTGAGTTTAAGATTGTACTAAGGGATGAAAACTTGGATTTAATGGATAAATTCTTGACCAATGGCAGTCGTTCTATTCCTAAATTGATTGTTTTGGATAAGGAGAATAAAGAAATCATAAATGATTGGGGGCCAAGATCAAGTGCTGCCACAGAAATGGTTGAAGCCTTTAAGAAAGAACACGGTACACTTACTTCAGAGTTTAAGCAAGACCTTCAAGTCTGGTACAATAAAGATAAAGGGCAGAATATTTTGGCGGATTTATTGGAGCTGCTTTTTTAAATAAGAACCTTTTTTACAAGAGCACTTATCGTCTCGGCTATGTTTAGTACGGGAATTAAAAGTAGTGAACTTTCGATTAAGCACTTACCCAAAACTTTTTATTTTGTTTTATCTTTTTCTTTATAAAGCCAAATCAAAAGATTTGGCGGACTTGGTTAAAAGCTCTGAACTTTGGGTTAAGTACCAAAACCCGTATTAACTATAGCCATTGTTGGCAATAGTTTTTTATTTATATGTCAGTCTCATTCCTTGGCAATATTTGTTTACCACCAAAGAATTCGACCACAAACTTTTATTATTTTCCGCATAGAAAGTATAATTTCCTTTTGGAAGGTAAAACTTTATTACATTTTTAGTCGTTTGACAATCTGGCATCTCATTCCAATACTCATCCATAAATCCACCCCAATAAACCTTGTCTTTAGATTCAAGCACTAAAGATATTTCCCCTCCATTATTCGATTCAGTAACATAAAAGAAAACAACACTTGGATAGTCAAATTCAGGTGTGTTTTTTAATGGCTCTTCTTGATAAAGAAACACTTTGAAATAAACTTTGCTGATTGAGTTGTCAGGAAATATAATTTTCACTTCATATCCACTTCCACTTTTTCTAAAATCATAAACGTCATAGACCATATTCTCTGAACCAATATATTTTATGATTTTTCCATTTTCGATTAAAACTTGTCTTTCCAAAAGAAGGTTTTCGGCCTTTTTATTAATTTCAGCTGTTCTAGCGAAATTTATATTGTACCATCCATTTGAACGATTTTCAACCGTTAGTGCCTTATTCTTTTTTGCAACACGTCTTTGCTTTTTGGTTTCAGAACGCAAAGATTTATTATAACTTTTGTCTTTCTTGAGAGATTTCTTTGCATAACGATAAAGTTTATTCTTTATCCATTGCTTTTGCGAACCGTAATTTTTAATCTTTTCAGTTTTTCGATATGTTTTTACTGATTTATTTCTTGTGGATGTCGATTTGGATGAAAAATAGTTGTAAGCATAATTATCATCTCTTGGAACCCAACCAGCTTTTCCAGTATAAGGATTAGTGTTACCTACAGTTGAAAAATTATCGATATTAGTTGAGTTTGACGCAGTTCGATAGTATGGTTTAACTACAGTTCCGTCACTTCTTGTATAACCTGATACATATATGTGATTCGGATTAACTTGTCCAAATATTGAACTAACAAATCCGATTAAAAAGATAAATATTAATGCTATGTTTCGGGTCATTTTCAAAGTATTGCCAACTAAAAGGATATGAATTGGTTTTAATGATTAATATAAAACGATAAGTGAAGTTCGGGAAATTTAACGTAAGATTCAAGAGACAGCTATTGTATGAATATCTCGGATTGCTAAAATGCTATGGTTGTGACAAACCTAAAATGGATACTCTACTTCCTTTGGAATAAATAGGTGATAGTTCCTATTTGAGAGGCTTTGGAATCTGGACTAAATCTTGCTTTTAATGCATAGGCAATGGCATTGTCTACCAAGCAACCGTTACTTGTTCCAGAACTCTGATCATTGTAATCAGCTTCGGTAACATACCCAGATGAATCTACTTTTATATTGATGACCACTTTTCCACCTTCAATGCAAGTGTAAATAGGTGGTGGTAAGGAATAAGCATTTCGTTCAATTAGAGAATATGAAATAGAAGTACGTTTGTCCTTTAAATTATTGGTAAACTCCTCTTTTTGAGCTTCGCGTTCACCTAACAATTGTTTTTTCTCTTGTCGTTTTTCGGCAAGTTCTTTAAGGTGTGCTTCATATTCGCTGTCCGAGCCAGAAAATTCGCTTGGGTCACTGTTCAAAGCACGTTCTTCCAAAATCTCTTCAAGCGTTTTTAAAGGCTCAGGATTACCAACAGAAGGTTTAGCGGTTTCGTTAAAGGCCATATGGCTTTTAATAGGGTCATTATTGGCCAATTCCTCCATTCTTTCCTCTTCCTCCTTCAATAGTTCCATGATATCCTCATCTGCCAAGCTCATTTCAATAACATACTCTTCCTCTTGTACTCCGCCTAAATGAATGTTGTACAACAACAATACAATGAGAGACATAGAGAAAAAAGTTATTAATAACGATAACTGGTTTCTGTTTAGGTTCATGGTGATATAATAACCGCTTTTTTCTAAAAATATTTTATTCCAATGATTATGCCTAACCTAATTTTTTAAAAGTATTTAACCTTTTGATTATAGATTTTCCTTGAAAACCAATGGAGTAACAGCATTAATTACGTTGAAATCACCTATTTTGGTTCTTCTGAGCTCAGATAAATATGCGCCAGATTGTAGTGATTTTCCAAAATCATGTGCCAAAGAACGAATGTATGTTCCTTTACTGCAAACAACCCTAAAATGGATTTTCGGCATTTTTATCTGTGTAATTTCAAATTCGAAGATTTCTATTTTCCTGGATTTGATTTCCACTGCTATCCCTTCTCGCGCAAACTCGTATAATCGTTTGCCATCTTTTTTCAAAGCTGAAAACACTGGAGGGATTTGCTCAATTTCACCAATAAACTCCTTTGTGGCGGTTTGAATGAGTTCTTCGGTAATATGATCCGTTGGAAATGTATGGTCGACTTCGCTCTCCATATCAAAAGAAGGCGTGGTTCCCCCTAAAGTAAAGCTGCCCGTATATTCTTTAACCTGCCCTTGTAGTTCAGGTATTTTTTTTGTGAATTTCCCTGTGCAGATGATCAATAGTCCGGTAGCCAAAGGATCTAGTGTGCCAGCATGGCCTATTTTAAACTTTTTTAGGTCAAATTTTTTACGGATGCCCCATTTTAAAGCATTAACGGCTTGGAAAGAACTCCATTCCAGCGGTTTGTCTATCAACAGGATTTGTCCGTTTAAAAAGTCCTCTTTGGTTTTCAAGCAGCGTTGAATTTAGATTAAAAGGGATTGGTTAAAAGAAATTACCCCCAAATGCTCCAAGCAATGGCAATAAGACCAACAATCAAGCAATAAATTGCAAAATAAGTGAGCTTGCTTTGGCGTACTATTTTTAGCATCCAGGTACAAGCAGCGAGTCCTGCAATAAAGGCGGCTGCGAATCCTGCACCCATGGCAGCAGTTTCTCCACCTTCAAAATTTATATCTCCGCTTAGAATGTCTTTTGCCACTTTCCCAATAATCAATGGAACGACCATTAAAAAGGAAAAACGCGCGGACTTTGATTTATCAATGCCCAATAATACGGCTGTGGATATGGTAGCTCCACTTCGGGAAATGCCGGGTAACATGGCTACTGCCTGTGCCATACCAATAACAAAGGCACTTCTGTAAGAAACTCCTTTGTCCGTAGTTTTTGCTAAATCTGCCAAGTACAATAAAATGGCCGTAATAATCAGCATAATACCTACAATGATGATTGCCCCATCAAAAAAGACTTCCATAAAATCTTCAAGGAAAAAACCTATCAAAGCAGCAGGAATCATAGAAATGATAATCTTCAATGAAAATTGGGTCTGTTCATTCCATGTAAACTGAAAAAGCCCTTTTATAATATCCCAAACATCTTTTCTAAATACTACTATGGTGCTCAATGCCGTTGCAAAATGTAAAACCACAGTGAACAAAAGACTCTCTTCTGGGAGAGAGTTGCTTCCCAAAATAGCTTTCCCCAGTTCTAAGTGACCACTTGACGATACAGGTAAAAATTCGGTCAGTCCTTGAATAATACCAAGGATGATAGCATCTATAATATCCAAACTATTTTTTCTTTTTGTTAGGGTTCAACAAAATGGCATAAACCTGAATGCCAAGACCAACAAGCACTAAAGTGGGCGCCAAACGGATTCGTCTAAAATTGTATATATCTGGATTAAAGACATTGGGGTCATCACTACCACCTCCGGTCATTAAAATAAAACCAAGTGCAATAAAGGCCAGTCCTATAAAAAGAAAGAGATAATTTCTTTTTTGAAAAATAAATTCCGAGGTTGATTTTTGTATGTTCTTATTTTTCTTACTCATGGTGTAAAGTTAATAATAAAGATCATCTGTTCTTAAGTTCAAGAAACGTTGGGTGGCAATATGGGTACTTGCCCAAGAAATGACGACTCCAAGCCCAAAAACTCCTACAAACAATGCTATTAAAACAACAAGGTCTTGAAATAAGTTCAGTTCTGGAAAATTATTGTTTACGTAGTACAGCACAATCGCAAGGGCAATAAGTGCAAGTGCAGCTCCCAACATTCCCAGTTTTATATTGGTCCAAATAAAAGGTTTACGAATAAATGTTTTGGTGGCGCCAACCATCTGCATCGTTTTAATGATAAATCTTTTGGAATAGATGGAAAGCCGGATCGAACTATTGATCAACAATACGGCTATCAAGGTGAAAGCAGCACTGGCAAAAAGAATCCATAAACTTATTTTACGCACATTATCACTTAGCAGCGAGATAAGGGGTTTATCATAGCTTACTTCAGCTACATAGGTTTTAGCGGCAATACCACTGGCAATTTCTTCAATCTGTTCCGGTGATACAAAATCAGCCCTAAGATTGACATCAATAGCATTTTGAAGCGGATTATAGCCCAAAAACTCGATAAAATTCTCACCAATGTCCTCGCTGTATTGTTCGGCAGCATCCTCTTTGGAGACATAATCGGCAGATTTAGTATAATCGGCCATGGCCAAACTCTTTTGCAATTGTTCAATTTCCACTGGTTTTGCATTATCCTTTAAAAAGACAGAAATGGTTATCTGTTCTTTAAAATGATCGGCAAGTTTTTTAGTGTTTAAAACCAAAAGCCCCAAAACTCCAAGTAGGAAAAGCACCAAGGCGATGCTCAAAACCACAGAAAAATAAGAGGAAATCAGCTTTCTTCGTTGATATCGTTCAATATATTGACTCATAAAGGAAAATCAGTATGTAAAAATAGAAAAGTAAATCGTAATTAGGGGATTAAAGCTATTTTTGCAATTCGAAAAGTTAGACACTATAGGTGTCATTTTGAGAGATAATACTATAGGAGCGAGAAATCTTTGGGTTTAATTTGAGACATCTCGACTGCGCTTTATGTGACATTATAAATTGATTGGTACTATGAACTACGATTTTCAAAAAATCGAAGAGAAATGGCAGAAGTATTGGAAGAAAAACGAAACCTTCAAGGCTTCAAACAATTCAGATAAACCAAAGTTCTATGCGCTTTCCATGTTTCCTTATCCTTCAGGAGCCGGACTGCACGTAGGTCATCCGTTGGGATATATTGCCACGGATATCTATGCACGTTACAAAAGACATAAAGGATTTAATGTATTGCATCCAATGGGGTACGATTCTTTTGGTTTGCCAGCAGAACAGTATGCCATCCAAACAGGGCAACACCCAGCAATTACCACGGAGACCAATATAAAAAGGTATCGAGAGCAGTTGGACCAACTGGGGTTTTCGTTTGATTGGAGTCGTGAAGTGAGAACCTCTGACCCAAATTATTACAAATGGACGCAATGGGTTTTTATTCAATTGTTCAATTCCTGGTACAATAAGAATTCAGATAAGGCTGAAGCTATAACCGATTTGATTTCCATTTTTGAAAAAGAAGGGAATTCAGCAGTGCATGCAGCTTCTGACGACGACACTCCTATTTTTAGTGCAGAAGATTGGGCCAGTTTTTCAGAAAAAACCAAGCAAGAATTATTATTAAAATATAGATTGACGTACTTGGCTGACACCGAAGTAAACTGGTGTCCGGCATTAGGTACTGTTTTGGCCAATGATGAAATTGTCAACGGAGTTTCGGAACGTGGTGGGCATCCTGTTATCCGAAAGAAAATGACACAATGGAGCATGAGAATTACGGCCTATGCCCAACGTCTGTTAGATGGTTTGGATACTATTGATTGGCCTCAACCACTAAAAGATTCGCAGACCAACTGGATTGGTCGCTCCCAAGGAGCATCCGCCATTTTCAATGTCATTTCGAGCGCAGTCGAGAAATCTGGCGCAGTCGAGAAGACTCAAATAGAAGTGTTCACAACCCGTCCCGATACCATTTTTGGTGCGAGCTTTATGACATTGGCACCAGAACATGAGCTGGTTGCTAAAATTACGACCCCAGAACAAAAAGAAGCTGTAGCAGCTTATGTGGAAGCCACGGCAAAACGCTCGGAGCGTGATCGTATGGCTGATGTAAAAACCATATCGGGGGCTTTTACTGGAGATTACGCAGAACATCCATTTACCAAAGAACCCATTCCTATTTGGATCGGGGATTATGTTTTGGCAGGATATGGAACAGGTGCCGTAATGTCCGTTCCCTGTGGTGATCAACGCGACTACGATTTTGCAAAACACTTTAATATTCCAATCCCCAATATTTTTGAAGGAGTGGATATTTCTGAAGAAGCTTTTGCGGATAAAGAAAACACAGTTATTGCCAATTCTGATTTTTTGAATGGACTGACCTACAAGAAAGCGGTGAAATTGGCGATTTATGAGTTGGAAAAACTTGGACAAGGCAAGGGGAAAATAAATTACCGTTTACGTGATGCTGTTTTTAGCCGTCAGCGGTATTGGGGAGAACCCTTTCCGGTGTATTATGTGGATGGAATGCCGCAAATGATTGCAGATGAGCATTTGCCTTTGGAATTGCCCGAGGTTGAAAAGTACCTTCCTACAGAAACGGGAGAGCCACCCTTGGGCAATGCAACTGTTTGGGCTTGGGACACCGAACAATGTACAGTGGTTAATAATCAATTGATCAATCACAAAACGGTGTTTCCTTTAGAATTGAACACCATGCCGGGTTGGGCGGGAAGCTCTCAATACTTTAATAGATACATGGATCCTCACAATGATGAAGCCATTTACTCCCAAGAAGCCATTGACTATTGGGAAGATGTGGATTTATATATAGGAGGAAGCGAGCATGCTACCGGGCATTTATTGTATTCCCGTTTTTGGCAGAAATTTTTGTTTGATAGAGGCATTGCCCCAAAAGATGAGTTTGCCAAAAAGTTGATTAATCAGGGAATGATTACGGGGACGAGTGCTTTTTTATATGGCCTCAGAATTCATCAAAAAGGGAAAGAGTTGCTTAATGTTATTGGAAAAGAGTATAATCTTGATTCGGTGGATGTAGCCTACATTCAAAAGATAGTAGAAGCATTTAATTCACGCCATAGATTTGCGTCCAAATCGTATATTGTTGGCAATGGTAATGAATTGTGGAAAGTGTATAAGGGGCAATATCAAGATATTGAGCTATTTCCTAGGCTTTTTGAAAAAATTAAAAATGAATGGGTTGATATTGAGGATGATATGGCCAAGTATTTATGTGTTGAGGTCTTTGAACTACATGCTGATGTAGAAATGATAGATGGCTCCAATAACTTGAATATTGAGCAATATTTAAATTGGATGCCACAAAGCAAAAATGGATCATGGATTTATGAAGAAGATGGAACTTTTAAAGTTCATCGAGAAATCGAAAAAATGTCCAAATCCAAATACAATGTTGTCAACCCAGATGCCATTTGTGAGGAATATGGGGCAGATTCTCTTCGTTTGTATGAAATGTTTTTAGGGCCATTGGAGCAATCCAAGCCTTGGAACACGGCTGGAATTACCGGCGTGCATTCCTTCCTTAAAAAATTATGGAAACTATATACCACTGTTGATGAAGGTGGGGAACCATCCACAGAAAACCTAAAAACCCTGCACAAAACCATCAAAAAAGTAGAAGAGGACATTGAACATTTCTCTTTCAATACTTCGGTATCCACTTTTATGATCTGTGTGAATGAGTTGACCGCACAAAAATGTACAAGTAAAGCCATTTTGGAACCGTTGGCCATTTTGGTTTCGCCCTATGCCCCACATATTGCAGAAGAGCTTTGGGAAAGATTAGGGCATTCAGCATCCATTGCCGAGGCACCGTTCCCAAAGTTTGAGGAAAAGTATTTGGTAGAGAGCAGCAAAGAATATCCCATATCCTTTAATGGTAAAATGCGGTTTACCATGGAGCTGCCATTAGATATGGGTAAAGATGATATAGAAGCTGCGGTTATGGCCAATGAAAAAACCCAGGTACAGCTTCAGGGGCGCACACCAAAAAAGGTGATTGTGGTCCCAGGAAAGATTGTGAATATTGTAGGATAAA
This sequence comes from Flagellimonas sp. CMM7, assembly GCF_021390195.1. Taxonomy (NCBI): domain Bacteria; kingdom Pseudomonadati; phylum Bacteroidota; class Flavobacteriia; order Flavobacteriales; family Flavobacteriaceae; genus Flagellimonas; species Flagellimonas sp. CMM7. The sequence goes on from NZ_CP090003.1 coordinate 2,340,038, forward strand.
ATAGTTCCGATGTCATACTGAGCCTGTCGAAGGATGATGTTATATAAATAAAATGTCCATGGAAACTTTTGAAATTATAGGCCTTATAGCGGCCACATTGACTACATCTTCATTTATTCCACAGGTTTATAAAGCATGGAAGTATAAATCAACAAGAGATGTTTCTCTACTCATGTATCTAGTCCTCTTTATAGGCAGCGTCTTATGGTTGTATTATGGACTTATGATTGAAAGTGCACCTGTAATTCTAGCCAACGGAATTACAAGCACTTTAGTGGCTTTTGTAGTGGTTTTAAAATTGAAGTATAAGTAACCTATGAATATTTAGGGTTCAAATTTATTTTTTATTAAAATTTTAAATAGATACCCCTATAAATTAAAGGTATATTTATTTAAAACACACATTATAATAAGATAACCCCCTATTTTTATCGATTTTATTTCGTATTCTGTTTTTTTTGTAACACTTTTGAAGTGTAAATCAAAAAAAGTAACAAAATGATTGTAGGTGTACCTAAAGAAATCAAGAATAACGAAAGCAGAGTAGGAATGACTCCGGCTGGGGTTTTTGAATTGGTAAAGAACAACCATACCGTTTATGTGCAATCGGAAGCTGGCGAAAGAAGCGGCTTTTTCAATCATGACTATCAACAGGCTGGGGCCACCATTTTGGATACTATAGGGCAAGTATATGCTATAAGTGATATGATAGTGAAGGTCAAGGAACCTATAGCTGAGGAGTATGGTCTTATCCAAAAAGGGCAGATAGTGTTTACCTATTTTCATTTTGCATCCAGTGAAAGTTTGACTAAGGCAATGATTGCTAGTAAATCCATTTGTATTGCCTATGAAACAGTAGAGGACGAAGACGGAACATTACCGCTTTTAACACCAATGTCTGAAGTTGCTGGTCGTATGGCCATTCAGCAAGGCGCAAAATATTTGGAAAAACCAGTAAAGGGCAGAGGTGTGCTCTTGGGAGGAGTTCCCGGTGTAGCCCCTGGAAGGGTTTTGGTATTGGGAGCAGGCACCGTAGGGATACAAGCTGCAAAAATGGCAGCAGGATTAGGGGCACATGTTACTATTTTGGATGTTAATATGAAACGACTTCGGTACGTAAATGATGTAATGCCCAGTCATGTAGTTACTGAATTTTCAAGTGAATTTAACATCAGAAAACTTATAAAAACCCATGATCTAATTATTGGCGGAGTATTATTGAAGGGGGCAAAAGCACCTAATCTAATTACTAGGAACATGCTTAAGGAAATGCGCCCGGGAACTGTTATAGTGGATGTTGCTGTAGATCAAGGTGGGTGTGTTGAAACAACAAAGGCCACTACACATGAAGACCCAGTATATATCATTGATGATGTTGTGCACTATTGCGTAGCAAATATGCCTGGGGCAGTCCCTTACACTTCAACAGTTGCCTTGACGAATGTAACACTGCCCTATGTATTAAAGCTGGCTAATATGGGCTGGCGCAGTGCTTGTAATTTGGATAAATCTCTTGCCAAAGGATTGAATATTGTTGATGGTGAAGTAGTGTATGAAGAAATAACCGAAGCCTTTAACTGGGAGCCTGTGCTCGCATAGCATAACATTTTGTCAGTATAATGACCCTGCCCAACAATGGCGGGGTTTTTGCTTTATTGTTGGTATATTTATATCAATTAAAACACAAAAGCTATGATGACATATTATATATTGATTGGCGGAATTGCGTTAATCAGCTGGTTGGTAAGTAGCCGATTAAAGAGCAAATTCAAAAAATATTCAAAGGTTCATCTACGCAATGGGATGAGCGGTGCGGAAATTGCCCAGAAAATGTTGGATGACCATGGAATACGAGATGTAAAAGTAATTTCAACAGCTGGAATGCTTACCGATCATTACAATCCAAAGAACAAAACCGTTAATTTGAGCGAGGGAGTATACAGCCAACGTAATGCATCTGCAGCTGCGGTTGCAGCCCATGAAGTTGGGCACGCGGTTCAACATGCACAAGCCTATGAGTGGCTAACCATGCGCTCTAAGTTGGTGCCCATTGTAAGCGTTACATCTAGTATGTCAACATGGGTTGTTTTTGGAGGTTTAATGTTAGGTGCAGCAGCTGGCGTAGGTTTTGGCTTTTATATTGCTGTGGCTGGATTGATCATGATGGGATTTGCTACCATATTCAGTTTTGTTACGCTACCCGTGGAATATGACGCCAGTAATCGAGCCCTTGCATGGTTAAAGCAGAAAAATGTTGTGAGTCAAGAAGAATATGCTGGGGCAGAAGATGCGTTAAAATGGGCTGCCAGGACCTATTTGGTTGCAGCTTTAGGTGCTTTAGCTTCTTTGGTTTACTGGGCTTTCCAAGTTTTTGGTGGAAGGGATTAATGAATCTTTATAAAATAAAAAGAACCTGTTTGGAGCAATTCAAGCAGGTTTTTTAAATAGATATCTGTCGATCTATCTGCTGGTTCAATGAAATAAAGGTTTCAGTTCGGGAAACTCCATCTATTGACTGAATTTTTTTGTTCAAGACCATCATTAAATGCTCATTGTCCTTGCAAAGGACTTTAATAAGTATGGACCAATTTCCTGTGGTATAGTGGCATTCCAATACTTCAGGGATTTTTTCCAACTCTTTCACAGCTTGTGGATTGGCCATGGCTTTATCCAAAAAAATACCAATATAAGCCATTGTTGTATAGCCCAGCACTTTTGGATTGATGATAAATTTAGAGCCTGATAACAAACCAGAGTTTTCCAATTTCCGCAAACGTTGATGAATGGCAGCTCCAGAAATGCCTATGTTTCTAGCAATTTCTAAAATTGGTCTTCGAGCATCTTCCATTAAATACCTTAGTATTTTCTTATCAATACCGTCAATTTTAACCGATTTGTTATTGGTTTTCATGAGAATGATTCAAAATTGTAGTTAAAGATACCTAAAAGCGGTAAAACTTTAACTTCCAATAGAATCCGGATTATATCCTAAGTAAGGCACCTCATATTCTCTAAAGTTGATTCCGTAAGTTTTCAATTCTGAAAGAATAGGACTGTAAACTTCACTACTTATGGGAATTTGTACTCCGGGTGTTGTAATCTTTTTGTTTAGGATTTGTAGTGTAGCCATTGCAACTGGCAACCCCACAGTTTTGGACATGGCGGTATAGGTTTGATTTTCGCCCAGTACAACCATGTTGGCGTCTATTTGTTTTTTCTTGCCGTCCAGTTCGTAACCAAACTTGTGGTACATAACGATCATATCCTTTTCATCCTTACCTAATGTCCAACTATCTTCAAGAATATATTGTAGCATTTGCGCTGGGGTAGCATCTTTAAGAGGGATTGTTTTAGAATCATCAAAAAGATTGAGTTCCATTAGTTTGCCCCAACGAATATCATCTTGGTCAATTTTAAGGTAGTGCCTTAGCTTTAACTCAACAGAATCTGTAGGGGAATAAGGTAAAAATTGATTTACAAATTGGCGGTAAGACATTCCTTCAGAATTTTCAATAACATAACTGTCATCCGTCATCCCAAGAATTACAAACATCTGCCACGCTTTGGAAAAACCTACCCTGCGCATAGTTCCGCGATATAAGGTTAAACTGTCTTGAAGGCCGTATGCTTCCCTATATTTTAAAGAATCCCTATTAGGATAAACTTCAAAACTGCCATACCCTTCAACGTCCAAAAGTTCAGTTCTACGAAAAAGTTTTTGGTAAGGTATATATTTATAGGCGCCCTCTTGGATAAATTTAGCGGCTCCACCTTGGCCTGCCACTACTACATTTCTTGGATTCCAAGTAAACTTATAGCTCCATAGGTTAGAGTCATGTTCTGGGGCAACCAAGCCACCTGTAAAAGATTCAAAAAGCAACATTTTTCCGCCTTTATCACGAATGCGATCAATAACTTCCATTGCGCTCATATGGTCAATGCCTGGATCAAGACCAATTTCATTCATAAAGACAAGGCCATTTTTCTTAGCATCATTGTCCAATTTCTGAATTTCCTTGCTCACATAGGAAGCAGTAACAAGGTGCTTTTTAAAATGAATACAATCTTCCGCTATTTTAATATGTAATCTTGGAGGTAACATTGAAACAACAATGGATGCAGAATCTATGGCCTTTCTTCTGTCCTCATCATTGAATATATCCAAGGTAATAATACTACAATTTTGGTGTGAAGAAATGTCTTGAGGAATATTTTCAGGATGAAGGTCACCTATAACTAAATGAAGACTCTCCTCTCCAGATTTTTTTAGAAGATAATCTAATAGATATGAGGTGGACTTTCCTGCTCCAAGAACCAAAATAGTGCGGACCATAGGTTTTGTTTACTTTTGATTAAAACGGATACTAAGGTATCAAATTGTTATATTTTTAAAAATATAGACACATTAAGTTATGAACAAAACAATTTTGACAACGGGAATTTTGTTTGGATTCTTGGCTATTCTTTTTGGTGCATTTGGTGCACATGGCTTAGAAAAACTAGTTGATTCAGAGTCTGTTGATACTTTTGAAACAGGGGTGCGGTATCAAATGTACCATGCACTTTTTTTGTTGATTTTGGGAATTTGGAATGGACCTTCAAAAAGGCAGAAAAAAACGGTATTTCTTACTATCTTCATTGGTACTGTTCTTTTTTCCTTTTCAATCTATTTATTGGCCATAAACAGTTTAATTGCTATAGATTTTAAAAAGATAGCATTTTTAACCCCTATAGGCGGAACATTTTTAATTATTGGCTGGTTTTTACTGGGATACTACGTTTTAACCCAAAAAGCATTTAAATAAATAAATATTAGGTTGTAAAAGCTATATTTTTCTAGCTTTGTGCCAACTAAAAAAACTTAGAAATGAATGCATTTATCCCGGCAACGAAAACGATTTCGTTAAAGTCATATGGAATACTGCACAACAACGTACACTACCAACTCTCTTCTAAAGAACTCCATGATTCAACAATCGCTAAAGACATGGGCAAGGAGGCCTCTTCTGGCGCTCTGGCCGTGCATACGGGAGAGTTTACCGGAAGGTCGCCAATGGATCGTTTTATTGTAAAGGATACAATTACTGAAGACAAAATTTGGTGGGGAGATATAAATATTCCCTTTGATAGTGAAAAGTTTGACAAACTCTATGATAAGGTAATTGCTTATCTAAATGAAAAAGAACTGTTTGTTCGTGATTGTTATGCTTGTGCAGAGGATGCATATAAGCTTAACATTAGAGTTGTTAATGAGTATTCCTGGTCCAACATGTTTGCTTACAATATGTTTTTAAGGCCAACCGAAGAAGAACTTGAAGCCTTCGATCCCGAGTGGACAGTAATCAATGCTCCTGGTTTTATGGCTGATGCTGAAGTTGATGGTACCCGACAGCATAATTTTGCGATTCTTAATTTTTCAAAGAAGATTGCATTAATAGGAGGTACAGGGTACACAGGTGAAATTAAAAAAGGGATTTTCTCTGCATTAAATTTTATTCTTCCTGTGTTTAAAAACACTTTGCCAATGCATTGCTCGGCAAATGTTGGGGAAGATGGTGATACAGCCATTTTCTTTGGTCTTTCTGGAACTGGGAAAACAACACTTTCTACGGACCCTAATCGTAAACTGATAGGAGATGATGAACATGGATGGACTGTAGACAATACTGTTTTCAATTTTGAAGGAGGCTGCTATGCAAAAGTGATAGATCTTTCCAAGGAAAATGAACCTGAGATTTATGGCGCCATCAAACAGGGTGCTATTTTGGAAAATATAATTATGGATGATAAAGGCGTTGTCGATTTCTCAGACACGTCTATTACCCAGAATACTAGAGTTAGTTATCCGATATATCATATTGATAATATTCAACAACCTTCAATAGGTAAAAATGTAAAGAATATTTTCTTTTTAACGGCTGATGCTTTTGGTGTTTTGCCCCCAATATCCAAACTTACTCCTGCACAGGCGGCATACCATTTTATCTCTGGTTATACTGCTAAGGTTGCTGGTACAGAAGCTGGAGTGGTAGAGCCACAACCATCATTTTCTGCGTGTTTTGGAGCTCCTTTCATGCCTTTACATCCTGCCAAGTATGCAGAAATGTTAAGTAAGAAAATGAAAGAATCTGGAGTGGATGTATGGTTGATCAATACTGGATGGACAGGAGGTCCTTATGGAGTGGGAACCAGAATGAAGTTAAAGTATACTAGGGCTATGATCAGTGCTGCTTTAAATGGAGAATTAGGGCTTTACAATTATGATAACTACCATATCCATTCCGTTTTTGGAGTTGCCCAACCTAGGGAATGCCCTGGAGTTCCAACAGCTGTATTAAGTCCAAGAACAACTTGGAACAATGATGAAGCATATTATAAAACAGCTTTTAAACTAACGAATGCTTTTAGGGAGAATTTTAAGAAGTTTGAAGAATATGCAAGCGAAGAGATTAGGCGTGGCGGACCGCAGCGATACGCTTTCTAAAACAAAAAAGGCCCAATCATTTGATTGGGCCTTTTTTGTTTAATATCGATAAAAACCAGTTATTTGTTTACACTGGTTATGTATTTCTGAAGCGCCATTGTCATAGATGGTGTCTCAGGTGTTGGAGCTTGTATATCAATACGAAGTCCAGCATCGGCTGCAGCTTTTACCGTACTATTCCCAAACACAGCTATACGAGTTCCATTTTGTTCAAAATCTGGAAAGTTTTTTAACAAAGACTCAATGCCAGAAGGGCTAAAGAATACCAAAACATCATAAGTAACTTCTCTAAGGTCGGATAAGTCACTAATAACCGTTTTGTAAAAAATACCACGCTTCCAATCTACTTTAAGTTCATCCAAAGTTTGCGGAACTGTAGCTTTTAGAGTATCAGATGAGGGTAGTAAGAACTTTTCATCCTTATATTTTTTTATAAGTGGAACCAGTTCATTGAACATTCGTTTTCCCACATAAATTTTCCGCTTTCTATACACCACGTACTTTTGCAAATAATAAGCAACCGCTTCAGATTGGCAAAAATATTTCATGCTATCGGGAACTTTAAAACGCATTTCTTCTGCAATTCTAAAGAAGTGATCTACAGAATTTCTGCTTGTAAGGATAATCGCAGTAAAGTTATTTAAATCAATTTTCTGCTGCCTTACATTTTTAGCTTCTACTTCCTCAACATGAATAAAAGGTCTAAAATCCACCTTTACCTTTTCTTTTTCAATTAATCGTGAGTAGGGAGAATTTTCTATTTTGGGTTCTGGCTGGGAAACCAAAATTGTTTTTACTTTCATAAGCTTTCAATCTTTTAGATAGCTTCCAACTAACACTAAGGGTGCAATTTCGAGTGCGCAAAGGTACAAAATAAAATAGAAAAAATAAGGGATTATCGCTTTTTGATGGTTCTTCAATAGCCTTGTCAGTCCAATGACATTAATGGAAATAATTAAGATGATAGCAACGGAAATTATGATTTTTGAGTCATTTAGAACATAAATAAGAACTATGTTACTAACGAACATTACCAAACTACTGTAGTTGAGGTAAGAGATTTTGTTAAACAATAATTCTGAAATCAGCCCTTGGGTATTAAAAACATACCCTTGACCAAATTGAAGTAATATCTTGACAATTTGAAAAAGAAGCAACCCTGCCATTATTATCAAGAAAGAGGAAGGATTATTATCGCTTGGTACAGTAAAAAAAACGTTCAGAACCAAGAACAAAAACAGTGAAAAATTAATCAGTTGAAAGATGGTCAATAAAATATGGAACCAATTAAACAGGCGCCCTTTTTTATTATATAGCACAACGTACTTATTGTTAAAAGGCAGTATCATAAAATTCAGGAACCTATTTTGAAAAAGATATTTTCCCAAGGCAAGCACGACCATACTAAAAAATAGAACAATCGTTATCCAATCTAAGGATTCAATGGTTTTATAAACTGGGTTCATTCTTTTAGTTTAACTGGTTTACCATTTAATCCGGGCAGGAGGCCATTTTCTGCAATACCAATTCTAAAGTGCCCAGGATTTTCCATTTTAGACTTTGGCAGCTCAAATTGGAAAAATAAGGTATCCTTAGATTTTAGAACTGTTTCGTTGTGAGACAAGTTCTTGACTTTTAAGGGGACTAACTCCTTCACCTGTTTGTGTTTGTTGGAATAGGCTACCGTGTATTTAAGTTTGTCAAGTAAAATATCAAATGGATAAGGGTTATATACTTTTAATGTAAGAGGGGATTCGTCTAGGGGCTCTTCCACAATACATTGCAGTTTGCGATATGACGAAAAATCTTTTATCAGAGTCCCATAAAAAATAGTGCTATCGGGGTTATAATATGAAATATCCCCACTATTTCTATATTTAGAAACATAAACTATTTTTTTGCCTCGAACACGTTCTTCGGAATCATCTATAGAATATTGGTTTTTTCTATACATGTGATTGTTGAGGGTAAACGTTGGGATTTTTGAATAAAACTCGTACATAGGCGCTCTACGGTATGAATTTTCAAATACTATTGGCGCGTCTTCTGCCTCGGAATTTAGTGCTGCAACCCATTGTTTGTTTCCATGAGTTTCAAACCAGATTGGAAGTAAAGGTTTAAAAACCAACCACGCCCTAGCATAGATTAGAATCACCATACTAACAATACCTATTCTATACATCCATTTTCTGCTTTTGGCATTTTCTAAAAGATGGTTAAAGGCTACAATCGCCATGGGGATAGAGATAATAATAACCCATTGCGTTTGCACTCTTCGATTAAAACTGGATATAAAAAAGAAAATTAGAACTCCATAGGTTAGATGTAATAGTGCCTTGGTGAATTTATTGGCGGACTTGGTTTTGATTAACGATAGATATACCCAATAAAAAAGCAGGCCAAAAATGGCCACAAGGTTTACAAAGTAACCTAAGGTAAACTTGGTAAATGAATACGCCTGATTGGGACGTTCGTAAAGATGGTACTTAATGGACACAAAATCATTTTGGTAAAGCCACAGAAAATGAGGAGTATAGCATACTAGTGCAACGGCAACGGCCAGCCAAGCTTTCGTGTCTTTAACAAGCTTTAAATTGGACAGAAATACAAATAAAATCACCAAAACAGCATGATATTTACTGTACATCAAGGCAGCCATTACAACTCCCATAAAAATTGAGATCCAAATTGTTGGATTGTTCAAAAAACGCCTGTAAAGCAATAAGAACAACGCTGTAAAAAATAATAAAGGTGTATCAGGCAGTGTTAAAAAGCCATAGGCGTTCATCAGGGTCATTGAAAACAGAAGAAGAAAAAAGTGGACTACATAATCTTTCTTTTTCGGGTTATCTATTAACTCCCATAGAATCAAATAGGTGCCCACAGAAAGGACACAGCTCATAAAGCGAACCCCTAACTCTCCATCAAACAAAAAACTACTTAGCTTAATTAAAAAAGCAACCATTGGTGGGTGGTCAAAATAGCCCCAATCTAGGTTCTGTGCATAGTACCAATAATACGCCTCATCATAAATAAGTTCCGTAAAATAACTCTGAACAAGGTTGAGAACAAAAAGAACTGCCAGGAGAATAAGAAAAAGCCTGGGAAACTTTTGGGCCATTAAATGAATTTTAGATAGTCCAAAGTTACAAATATTGATGAATAAGATACGTAGTAATCCATGCTACAACTTGTAAACGCAACTTATAAAACGTTATTTTTGCGGTCTAATCTTATGTGAATGGCAGACGGTTTAGTTATAATACCAACCTTCAATGAAATCGAAAACATTGAAGCCATCATAAAAACTGTTTTTGACCTAAGGAAAGATTTTCATGTTCTTGTGGTTGATGATAACTCACCTGATGGTACTGCTCAAAACGTCAAGAAACTTCAAGAACAATTTCCTGAGCGCTTATTTCTTGAGGTTCGAAAGGAAAAATCAGGTTTGGGAACGGCTTACATTCATGGATTTAAATGGGCTTTAGAAAAGGACTACGATTATATATTTGAAATGGATGCCGATTTTTCTCATCGTCCAGCTGATTTATCCCGATTGCACAGAGCTTGCTTAAATGGGGCGGATGTTGCAGTTGGTTCCAGATATAAAAAAGGAGTTAATGTGGTCAACTGGCCTCTTTTTAGAATTTTGCTGTCTTATGGAGCATCATTTTACGTAAAAATTATCACGGGGATGCGGGTTCACGACCCAACAGCTGGTTTTGTGTGCTATAAAAGGGAGGTTCTGGAAAATATAGATTTGGATTCGGTCCGGTTCATTGGTTATGCATTTCAAATTGAAATGAAGTACAGAGCTTATCTCAAAAAATATAAAATTGAAGAAGTTTCCATCATTTTTACAGATCGGGTAAACGGAAAATCAAAAATGAACTCTGCCATAATAAGAGAAGCTATTTTTGGCGTATTCGTAATGAAGTTAAGAAGTATATTTTTCAAAAAGAGTTTTTAAAATGTCGAGAATCCTACTAAAAAACACCAAGGTTGTTAATGAGAACAACACTTTTGAAACAGATGTGCTTCTGGATGGAGATTTTATAGCTCGTATTGATACGGATATCACAGATGACAATGCCAAAGTCATTGATTTTAAAGGAGACTATTTGTTGCCCGGGATAATAGATGACCAAGTACATTTTAGAGAGCCAGGGCTTACCCATAAAGGAACTATTGCCACCGAAAGCAGGGCAGCTCTAGCTGGTGGGATTACCACTTTTATGGAACAGCCAAACACCAACCCCCAGACAACTACCATAGAAAAACTTGAGGAGAAATTTGCCATGGCCGCAAAAGAGGTCTATGCCAATTATTCCTTTCTTTTTGGAGGCACTAATGATAATCTTGAAGAGTTAAAAAAACTGGATAAAAATGCCTGCTCAGGAGTGAAATTGTTCTTAGGATCTTCAACGGGTAATATGCTGGTTGATGATGAAGCGGTTTTGGAGAATATTTTCAAGAATACAGAAATGGTAATTTCTACGCATTGTGAAGATGAAGGAACCATACGGGCAAATATGGCCAAATACCAAAAAATGTACGGTGATGATATTCCAATAGCGCTTCACCCCATTATTAGGAGCGAAAAGGCTTGCTATCTTTCCTCTTCAAAAGCAATTGCATTGGCAAAAAAGACTGGTGCTAGATTGCATGTATTTCATCTTTCTACAGGGATTGAGACAGATTTGTTCACTAATAAAATTCCGATTGAGGAGAAGAAAATCACCTCAGAAGTATGTATACACCATCTTTGGTTTTCTGATGAAGATTATGCAGAAAAAGGGACATTGATAAAATGGAACCCAGCGGTAAAGACCAAAACGGATAGGGAAAAGCTTTGGGAAGCACTATTAGATGATAGAATAGATGTGATAGCAACCGATCACGCTCCGCACACCATTGAAGAAAAGGATAATCCGTACACTAAAGCACCATCGGGCGGGCCATTGGTACAACATGCACTATTGGCAATGCTTCAAAAAGAGAAAGAAGGTAAAATTAGCATGGAAAAACTGGTGGAAAAAATGTGCCACAACCCTGCCAAGCTTTTTGATATTGATAAGAGAGGTTTTATACGTGAAGGATATTATGCAGACTTGGTTCAGGTAAATAGAAACTCCCAAAATGAGGTTAAAAAATCCAATATTTTTTATAAATGTGAATGGTCTCCATTTGAAGGTATTACTTTTGACTCTAAAGTAGTACGCACGTTTATTAATGGTCATCTAGGATATGAGAATGGAAATTTCTCCACAGAGAAAAATGCCAAAAGGCTTACATTCAACAGATAAAAAATGAGAAAGATAATTTTGCTCTTTTTTGGAATACTTCTTTTTTCTTGTGGAAAAAAAGTGATTGAAAAGCCTGAAAAACTTATTCCGCAAGAAAAAATGGTAGCCATTTTGCATGATTTGGCAATTTTGAACTCAGCTAAGTCATCTTTTAACCATGTGATGGAAAATAAAGGAATAAAGGTTATGGAATTCCTTTATGAAAAACATCAAATAGACAGTACTCAATTTTCTCAAAGTGATTTATACTATGCTTCTGTTCCCCTAGAATACCAAGCTATTTATGAAAAAGTGGAAATGAAGCTGGAAACGCGAAGAGCCACTTTGGAAAGGGCAACGAAAAACAGAAATGATAGTATAAGAAAGGCGCAAAAAAAGAAGACAGATTCAATTGCGAAGTTAAAAGTAGATAAAACGAAATCTTAGTTCTTAAATCTTGTACAGCTAAACGAGATAGCCTCTTCAAGGTTCTCAAACTTAAAAGCAAGGGCTTTTTTAATTTTTTCATTGCTGTAATTTTCCTTTTTGTACAGACCTTTGGCCATGTTTTTAGACAGCCTTCTCCTTTTTCCCAATACCTTGCTTCGCAACCAGTCCCACCGCCAAAAAAATTCTAAAGCCGCAAAGGACACTTTTTTAGTTGGCGCTTCAACTCCAAGTTTTGGGGCAATTTTTTGAAATAGTTCCTGATAAGATAAATTCTCATTTACAAGAATAAACCGTTCTCTTTCTATTTTAGAATCCATTAGTTTCATCATGGAATTTGTTACATCAGAAACGGTGACAAAACCTGTTCCGCCAGGAAGAAAGGATTTTTTGCCCTTTGAAGCATAGGTAAAAAAAGTACCACTTCCAGATTTCCAAAACCCAGGACCTATAACTACTCCGGGATTAACGACAACAACCGCGAGTCCTTCTTGTGAACCCCTCCAGACCTCTAGTTCAGCATCATGTTTTGTTAGCCCATAAACAGATACATTGGTGTCGCTCCATTCATTATCCTCTGTTACCTCTTTGCCTTGAGTGCCCGAACCTATTGCGGCAATGGAACTAACATAGCATAGTTTTTTAATGTTATATTCCAAACAAAGGTTAACAATGTTCGCCGTGCCTTCAATATTGGTTTTGACCAAGGCAGCATAATCATTTGGGTCAAAAGAAATAAGTGCTGCACAATGATAAACGTATTCAATATTTTGAAAAAGTTCCTGTAGCGAAGCGATATCGGTAATGTCTGCCTTTACCCAGGTTATTTTTTCCAGTAATTCCGATGGATTATCCGTGTAGTATCCAAAAATTTTGGAAACGATTTTAAGGGAATCTTGATTTCTATAACTGGCCTTTACTTTTTTTCCATTATTGACCAAATGAAATAGTAAGTGCGAACCTATTAAACCAGTGCCTCCAGTAACTAAAATCATTTAGTAAAAGTACCTATTTGCGGTGGATTTATTCAAGGATGTAAGAACTTCATTTTATATTTGCATCTATTCTAAAATACTATGATGATAAAGAACTTTGTTCAAGAGTTACAATGGAGAGGTATGGTGCATGACATTATGCCCGGTGCAGAGGAACATCTTATGGAGGGAATGCAAGCTGCATATGTTGGGATTGATCCAACAGCAGATTCATTACATATTGGGCATTTGGTAAGTGTGATGATGTTGAGACATTTTCAATTGGCAGGGCACAAGCCTTTTGCTTTGGTGGGTGGAGCAACAGGTATGATAGGAGATCCATCTGGTAAGTCGGCAGAGCGTAATCTCTTGGATGAAAAAACACTTCGCCATAATCAAGAAGCCCTAAAATCTCAACTAGGTAGGTTTTTGGATTTTGAAAGTGATGCTGAGAATGCAGCGGTCTTGGTAAACAATTATGATTGGATGAAAGATTTCTCCTTTCTTGATTTTATCAGGGATGTGGGAAAACATATCACGGTCAATTATATGATGGCAAAGGATTCGGTCAAAAAGAGACTTTCCTCAGATGCCAAGGAAGGAATGTCCTTTACAGAGTTTACCTATCAGTTAGTTCAGGGCTATGATTTTCTATACTTATATCAGAATCACAATTGCACGCTTCAAATGGGTGGAAGTGATCAATGGGGAAACATCACTACAGGTACCGAGCTTATTCGGAGAATTGGCGGAGGAAAGGGGTTTGCCCTTACCTGCCCTTTGATTACTAAAGCAGATGGAACCAAATTTGGTAAGACCGAAGGTGGAAACGTTTGGTTGGATGCTGAAAGAACCTCACCTTATAAATTTTATCAGTATTGGTTAAATACTTCTGATGAAGATGCTGAGAAGTATATTAAAATATTTACTTTTTTGAGTAAAGAAGACATTGAAGATTTGGTTATCAAACACAAAGAAGAGCCCCATCTAAGAACACTTCAAAAGCGATTGGCAGAAGAAATAACTACAAAAGTGCATTCCAAGGCCGATTTGGAAAATGCAATAAAAGCAAGCAATATCCTATTTGGAAAATCTACTTCTGAAGATTTAAAGGAACTGGATGAAAAGACATTTTTAGATGTTTTTGAAGGTGTGCCCCAATCTCAGATTTCAATAGATGAGGTAAATGATGGTTTAGATATGATTGGAGCTTTGGCCGCGAAAACAGGTTTTCTAGCATCAAATGGAGAGGCAAGAAGAGAGTTGAAGCAGAATTCTATTTCAGTAAATAAACAGAAGGTGAAAGAAGACTTCCTCATTACAACTTCTGATCTAATCAACAACAAATTTGTACTGCTCCAACGCGGTAAGAAAAGCTATTTTGTGTTGGTGGTGAGCTAGTTTGCGCAACGTTTTATTGTCTAATGCGTCTAAAAACTATATTAAATCATTTAAAAAATGAAGAAAGTTGGTTTTCTTTTTGTACTTGTGCTAGTTCTAAATAGTTGTTTCTCAGATGATGATTACGTTGTGGACGCCGCGTTGAATTCAACATGGATTTTAAATAGAGCAAGTTGCTTTTGTTTTTTTGATGATAATTTTGATTTTAGCGCCCATACATTAACTTTTGATAGCTCGGAGCAAAGGGTTACGGTGCAAAATTCGGATGATACCCGTTTTATAGCAGATTCAGGGACCTATACATTTACAAATAATGGCAATACTATAAATATAAATGGTAAGCGTTATGCTTACACAATAAGAGGTAGCACACTTGAGCTTACCTTTTTGGACAATCCAGACATTGCGGATGATGAAATTACTTTGTTTTACAGTAAAGGCTAAAGTGCCATCAAATTGCATCCCCTAATATCAGAATGATCAAACCTACCAAGAACTTCAAAAGTGCCATCATCAAAGACCTTTCCTAAATCTTGGGTAGCAATAAAAGAACAAGAGTGTACATTGGCCAAATCAATAATATTTATTCCACCGGTTTTACCAGAAGATTGAATGGAAAGGGGATCTTCAGTGTCTCTGGAGATTACTTTCATCCATGGCGGGGTTTTAAATAACCCATCGCCTATAGAATATGCTTGGGACAATAGCTCTGTCATTCCATATTCTGAATGAATTTTAGATACTCCGAAAGCCTGTTTAAGAATACGGTGCAGTTCATCTCTAATCAATTCTTTTCGCCTGCCCTTCATCCCTCCCGTCTCCATGATTGTAGTATGTTTCAAGTTAACAGGAAATTGTTCTGCTAAATCCAACAGCGCAAAGGAAACACCAATTAATATGGTCTTTGTTTGCGCTTCTTCAAGTTGACACAGTTTTTGACGTAGGGTATTTAAATCATTTAAATAAAAGCCGCTCTGTGGGTGCTTTGATTTGTCTTTTAGGTCATTCACCATATAAACCAAAGAAGAACCCTCTCGTTCCAAATAGGAAGGTAACAAAGCAATTATGCAGTAATCCTCAACAGGGCCGTAAAATGTATTAAAGCCTTTTAGGTAGCTCTGTTGATATAAGCTTAAATCAGGGACATAATGTTTGCTAGTAATGCTACCAGTGGTTCCGCTGCTTTCAAAAATTATTTCAGCTTTTTTATGGGACGAAATTATTTTATGGCTCTTGAAGAATTCTATGGGAAGAAAAGGAACTTCTTCACTGCTGTGGATATTGGAAGGACTTTTTCCTATATGCTTGCAATAGGTCTGGTAGACGATATTGTTTTTAAACTGAAATTGGAAGATTTCAATCACCAGGGACTCAAATTCAGCTTGGGTCGATATAGAATAGATTTGTTGAATTCGTGAGCTGTCCATGAAGGAACAAAAGTACCCAAAAATAAAAAAGCCCTTCTCTAGGGAAGGGCTTTTTTGATAGCATTTTTTATTTTATAACCAGCTTTCGGGTCATTGTTTTTTCCTGTTCAGTTACTTGAAGTACATAGACTCCAGGAACTAATCTGGATATGTTAAGGGTGTTGGTCGAAATTCTATCCGTAAGTACAACATCTCCAAAAACATCATAAACTTTTATCTGTTTACTTCCGTTAGAAGCAGTGGTAATGTATACTTCCTCGCCATAGACGGGATTTGGGTACATTTTAAAACCTTGGAGTTCTTGCGCCTGTTCAGTATTTACACTGACCAGCTCTTGGCCGAAAGTGAATAGGGGTAATGCCATAATGAGAATAAAGTAGATTTTCTTCATAAACGCTGATTTGGGAAATAAGCAATATAAAAGTATGTAAACCTGTTAAAAAAGGCTATAAAATGTTGTGAAACAAAGAATTATGTAGGTAAAAATAAAAAAGATGGTATTTGGTCGATGAAAAGGCTAAAATACAGGAACTACTTAATAATCAGCTTTCTGGTGGCAACTTTATTGTTTTCAAAAACTCTTAGAATATAGACGCCCTTATCCAAACTAGAAAGATTTAGTTCTCTGCCAATAATGGTAGTCTGCAACACTTGGGTTCCCAATACATCAAAAATAAGGATTTGCTTTGGGGCTTTTTTGGTGGTCTCTATATAGATTTTCCCTTGAGTAACTGGGTTGGGGTACAACTTAAACCCGTCTATATCAGCTCCAGCTTGGGAATTCTGAGCGAATCCAAGGGAACAGACAAAAAAGAAGAAGACGAGGTAAAGGTGCTTCATAAAGTATTGGTTACAAAGGGTATGCCACAAATATAAATAATTTGAACGCTGAATTGGGAGTGCTTTAGGAAAAAAGCCACACTTTTCGATGAAGTGCATAAAAAAAGCCCCGCTCTAAACGGGGCTTTTTAAACTATATTAAATCTTCTAATTGGTCGCCCAATCAAAGATGGCTACATCTACAGTTGCAGCAGCATCGTAAGCAGCATTTACATCGATGGTTACATTATCAACAGTAACATTGGTAGTGGCACCACCATCTCTAAAGTCAACATTAGTCGTGTATCCATCAAGAGAAAGACCAGTGATTGCAGCACCAGATTCTTTCTTAAACTGTAATGCAGTACCACCTTGGGTAGAAACACACGTCAAGTTTTCTAAAGTAGGCATGTTATTGTCACCATCAGCTTCAACGGCTGTGGAGAAACCGGCTTCAGTATGTAGTACGTAAGCATTGGTCAAGGTACCGTTCCACCCTTCAGTCCAGTCGATAGCATCGTCCTGGTTGTTTTCCATGTAGAAATTAGAAGCAGAAACTGTACCACCAAAGAACTCAACACCGTCATCGGCACCGTTCAAAATAGCAACGTTGCTAATTGTGGTTTCAGAACCAACTGCATACAATGTAAGACCGTTGTATTGGGATTCAGAATTAATCTGTGCACCAGCGTAGTTGATAATCAAGTAATCGATAGAACCAGAGTCATCAGTATCGTTGGAACCACCATAGATAATGTTGCCTACCTCGGCGGTCGCATCGGTACCCTTGGTAGTGGTAGCATCACCAGCAATAACCAAACCACCCCAATCACCAGGAGTTGTACCGCTAGAAGTCATGACAACAGGATTGGCAGCAGTTCCTTGAATATCAATCATACCACCTTTTTGAACAACAATGTAAGTACTTGTTGCACCAGCAGCCTGCACATTGGCAGTAATGGTGGTGCCAGCTGGAATAGTCAATGTAGTTCCAGACAGAACACTTAAAGTACCTTGTAATTCATATGCTATTGAAGCGTCCAAAGTTAAATCAGAAGAGACATTACCTGTAAGGACTGTAGAAGTACCAACAGTTTGTCCTGTTGCCCAAGAGAAAGAGTTGACATCTACTGTGGCGAGATTGGCGTATAGTTCATTTGGATCGGAGTCTGCACCTTCAATCTGTACATTGGAAACAGCCCCACCATCTCTAAAGTCCAAGATAGTTTCGTATCCAGATATAGAAAGACCAGTGATAGTTGCACCAGATTCTTTTTTGAACTGTAATGCCGTACCCCCTTGGGTAGATAATACAGTCAGGTTAACTAGACTTGGGTTACCGTTGTCTCCATCCGCTTCAACAGCAGTAGAGAAACCAGCTTCGGTATGTAGCACATAAGCATTGGTCAAAGTACCGTTCCATCCTTCAGTCCAGTCGATAGCATCGTCTTGGTTGTTTTCCAAATAAAAGTTGGAGGCGGAAACCGTACCACCAAAGAACTCAACACCATCATCAGTACCATTCAACAAAGCAATATTACTAATGGTGGTTCCAGAACCAACGGCATAAAGTGTAAGGCCGTTGTATTGAGATTCTGGATTGATTTGTGCACCAGCGTAATTGATGATCAGATAATTAATAGTACCAGAGTTATCGGTATCGTTGGAACCACCGTAGAGGAACTCGCCGACTTCAGCACTTGCATCTGTACCTTTGGTGGTGGTGGCATCACCTAGGATAACCAAACCACCCCAATCACCAGGAACTTCACTATCAGATGTCATAACAACAGGATTAGAAGAAGTACCAAGGACATCAATGGAAGCACCTTTTTGGATAACAATATATGTGCTGGTTTCGTCACCGGAAGCAGCTGAAGCAGTAATAGTAGTACCAGCAGGAATAGTTAATTTCGCACCATTTTCAACGCTAACTGCACCATCAAGGATATAGGTTTCGCTAGCATCAAGTGTCAAGTCTTCTGTTATAGGGCTAAGAGTTGTCAAGTTTACAGAAGCGGTACACGCATTTGGACAAGAACCGCCACAATCGACACCTTCCTCATCTCCATTCTGAATACCGTCATCACAGGTTGATTCAACAGGACAAGCGTTACAAGTACCACCACAATCGACACCTGTTTCCGTACCGTTTTGAATACCATCGGAACACGTTGGGCCGTTACCACCATTATCATCACTACTACAACCCGTAAGAACGAGTGCAAATACAGCGATAGAGGCCATTGAAATTTTAAAAATTTTCGTTTTCATAATTAGGGTTTTTAATTTAGATAGTTAATATTTATAAGTTATATACTTTGTTAAAAATTATAAGTCACACCTAGACTAACAGTGCTGCCTAGTTTATAAGATCTTACCGTCTCGGTACGGATAATTCTTTGTGGCGCATTAGGCCCCAAACGTTCATTTATGTCGGTTGAAAAATCTCGAATTTCATTTCGGTTATCCAAGACTCCCTGGGTTCTTTTTATTTCAGGATTTAAAAGGTTTTGGCCATTCAATGATATCTGCCAATGCTCATCAAGTTCTTTGCTTAACCTAGCATTAAGTACCACAAAACCATTTTCAACTATATTGTCATTATAGGAATAATCATAGATGTTAAACCCTTCTGCACTACCCAAAACAAAAATTTTGTCAGACGCATAGTTGGCATTAAGAGATGCGCCAAAAGCATTTTTACCCGCAGTCTTAAGATTTAAATTGGTGTTCATTATAAAGTCAGATGCTCCTTGTAGGCCTGTAGAACTATTGGTTCCAAATTTGAAGAAGTCTGTTGCACTGGCACCATCTGCAGTTGGAACAAGTTTCAAATCTTGTTCATGGTGCATAAGGGTGGCATTAAAAACAAAATTTAAGTCAACTCCAGAATCAACGTCATTTTCCTCATCATAAGTAGGTTTAATCAAGTTGATCTTGCTCTCTAGCTCAATTCCGTAAACCTTTGCCTTTTCTCCGGTATTTTCATAAGTCCAAATACTTTCACCGCCACGCTGCACAGTTCTATTGATAGGATCTGTAATATCCTTATAGAATACTGCTAAGGAGATTAACTGATCATTCGTTGGAAAGAATTCCCATTTAATATCAAAATTGTTTGTAAAAGATGCGGTTAGGTTATCTGCATTACCGGTCACTTCTTGACCAGAAGGAGCTACGTATCTAAAGGGGGCAATTTCCTTGAATTCGGGTAATGTTATGGTTCTGCTAGCGGCCAACCTTAAGGCATGCTTGTCATTAATCGTGTATTTTAAGTTCAAACTTGGATAAAAGTTAGAATAGTCTTGAGTCGTTTCTCCAACAATCCTTGAGCCGCTACCTCCTACATCATAACTAACAAAAATTTCATCTTTTTGCAGTCTAACACCTGCATTTACCCCAAGTCTATTCAACTGAACATTAAAGTCGGCGTAGGCTGCTTGTGAAGTATAATCTCCAGTGTAAACATCCTTTGTTTCTCCGTTGGCGTTTTCACTCAACCTAACAACTTGCAAAGAACCGTTGGCAAAATTTTGGGTATTTAATAAACCATTCAAATTGTCCAAACTGTTGGTTCTTGTGCTAAATCTATCAACACTATTGGATTCTGTTACCCCAACAAATTCCGAGCTAAAATCACGCTCTTTGTTTCGATAGAAAACACCTAATTCAATATCAAATTTTTTACTGGAATCCCCTTCTTCATCTTCTTCATTGATAACACTAATTACATCATTTACATAACCATTATATTCAATATCCTCGATTAATTGTGCAGCTTTTCTTTGATTAAAACCACCTTGTGAGTTCAGTGCTACTGAAGTTTCTGGAGCGGCATCAAAGAATACTTGGTTTCTAATTCGATTGGGTTCATCGGCATTAAGCAAATTATAACCACCTGCCCAATTCAATTGGTTTTTTTCGGATAACTTATGTTCACCCAGAAGTTGCGTGACCAGTAGTTTGGTTTGCTTGGTGTTTTGGTCTTTTACAAATTCCAATGGAATCCCAAAACTCCCAAAGGCACCTGTGTCATCACTAACTTGAGCCTCACCGTTTCTACCAAACTCTATAACTTCATCTTTCAATGTGTTGAGAAATGTGGTAGTAGATTTTATTTTATTCTTATCATTTATGTAATAGGTTAAATCAAATAATGCTGTGTTTGTGATTTCAGACTCATATTTGGTATAATCTGACGCACCTACTTGAACAAAACCATACTCCAAAATTTGATAGATACCTTCATTATGTCTAAAACTCTCATTATGCGACCCGGTTAGGATGAAAGAGAGTTTATTGTCAAAAAATTTTCTCCCAAATGTTAGGTTTACACCATAATTCAATGGGTTTTCCCTAGTGGCAGGATCCCAGGATTGTTCAGTTAATTGTTGAACAAGCGTTCTGTTTGAATTGTAAAACCCAAAAGTGGTTTCATCATCTAAATTTGGTGAAACTAAAAAGTTGTCGTTAACTCCATCTTGGTATACAGATGTGTTCAAACCACCAGAAACACCTATGCTTAACTCTGAACTTCCAACAAGTTCTCTTGAGGCAATATCGATATTACCTGAAGCCTGATCGGCAGAGGTTTTTGCTGAATAGGTTTTGCTGATACTAATGTTTTGGATAACTCTTGTAGGAAATAAGCCTAAGTTTATATTTTTTCTATCTACATTATCAGATGGTATAGGTAGGCCATTTAATGTTGTTGACAGGTATCTATCACCCAATCCTCTAACAAAAATATCACCAGAAGCTTCACTTTCTGTTACTCCAGAAATTTTGGTTGTTGCAGTTTTGGCATCAGAAATACCCAAATCACCGAGTTCCTTTGCGCCAATACTTTCAACAACCGTAACTGCTCTTTTTTGGTCTAGAAGAAGTGCTGTTTGTGAATCTTTTCTTGCCGATGTGGTTACGATAACTTCATCTAAACCAACACTACTGGCACCAAGACCAGTGTTTATCTCAGTTACTTTTCCTATTTCAACAATTACATTAGGAACCTCAAGCGTTTCATACCCTAAAAAACTAAATACCAATGTATAAGCCCCAGATTCGACATTTGTAATTTCATATAAACCATCAAAATCTGACGTTGCCCCTGTAGTTGTTCCTTTAATAAGAACATTCGCAAAAGCTAAGGGTTCGTTGTTTAATTCTTTGTCCGTAAGCTTACCTACTATACTTCCAGTAGTTTCTTGTGCACTCACTTGTATCATAAAAACAAGTGATAAAAGCGTAAAAAAATATTTCATTATCAGTATTCTATAATTGGCGCAAAGAACGCCACGGGTTGTAAAAGCGATGTTAGGGGTGCGTTAAGTATTTATTTGAAAAATGTTACAATATTGTTATGACATTAAATCAATGTTAAGCATTGATGGGGTTATAGTATTATATTTACATTTGGGCGATTAAGACAAAAAATACTATCCCATGAAAACAAAGGACATTAAGATTCTACTTGTTGATGATGAGCCGGATATTCTAGAAATTGTGAGCTATAATCTTTCTTCTGAAGGATATGAAGTCTTTACTGCAAAGAATGGAGTTGAAGGAGTTGCAAAGGCAAAAAAGAAAACCCCCCATCTAATTATATTAGATGTTATGATGCCAGAAATGGATGGCATTGAAGCTTGTGAAATTATAAGAAGTACCCCAGGTCTTGAAAATACCATCATTACATTTCTTACCGCTCGTGGAGAAGATTATTCGCAAGTGGCGGGTTTTGATGCCGGTGCCGATGACTACATTACTAAACCCATCAAACCAAAAGTATTGGTAAGTAAAGTAAAGGCTCTGTTGAGAAGAATAAAAGAAGAAAAAGCTGAAACCGAGGATATTGTAACGGTAGGTAACATTGTAATTAATAGGGAAGAGTACAAAATCATCAATAATGGGAATGAGATTGTACTTCCAAGAAAAGAGTTTGAACTTTTATCATTATTGACTTCCAAGCCAAATAAGGTGTTTAAAAGAGAAGTGATTTTAGATAAGGTATGGGGGAATGAAGTGGTTGTAGGTGGCCGCACTATTGATGTGCATATTAGAAAATTACGCGAAAAAATAGGAGACCATCACTTTAAAACGGTTAAAGGTGTGGGATATAAGTTTGTATTGTAATGGCCATTAGAATAAGGAAATCTTATAAGTTTGCCTTAAGATCATCCCTTCTGATAACTACTTTCCTTGTAGGGATATTACTAGTATACCTTATTTTCAAAGAACAGGTCAACTGGTTGTTTATTGCATTCTTTGCAAGTGCATGTTTTGTTGTTTCCTTTTTTATACTTCAAATTAGAGTAGAACGATTTATTTACAGACGGGTTAAAAAAATATATGACGATGTTTCCTTGTTAGAATCTTCGTCCTTCTCGTCAAAACCTGTCACTACAGACATGAAAACCTTGACCCAAGAAATTGAGAAATTTGCTGAGGACAA
This sequence comes from Flagellimonas sp. CMM7, assembly GCF_021390195.1. Taxonomy (NCBI): domain Bacteria; kingdom Pseudomonadati; phylum Bacteroidota; class Flavobacteriia; order Flavobacteriales; family Flavobacteriaceae; genus Flagellimonas; species Flagellimonas sp. CMM7. The sequence continues at coordinate 2,363,326 of NZ_CP090003.1, forward strand.
GAAAATAGAGATAGATACCCTAAAAATTCGAGAAGAATATAGAAAAGACTTCTTAGGAAATGTTTCCCATGAGTTGAAGACACCCCTTTTTACTGTGCAAGGTTACATACTCACTTTGCTGGATGGTGCTATGAATGACAAGAAAATTAGGGAAAAGTACTTAGCTCGTGCCAACAAGGGGGTTGAGCGTTTAATTTACATTGTAAAAGATTTAGATTTAATTACCAAACTTGAGGTAGGCGGGTTAAAATTGGAACGAGAAGATTTTGACATTATTGAGCTCATTCAAAATGTGTTTGATCTTTTAGAAATGAAATCGAAAAAAAAGGAAATCAGTCTTACTTTTGATATGGAATATATAGATCCTATCTATATAAATGCTGATAGGGAGAAGATACAGCAAGTGGTTACCAATCTTCTTGTAAACTCCATTAAATATGGTCATCCAAATGGAACAACGGAGGTAAGTGTCGAGAACCTTATTAAAAATAAAGTCATTATTAGGGTCACAGATAATGGCGAAGGGATACCAAAAGAGCATATTCCAAGACTTTTTGAGCGTTTTTACCGTGTAGATCAAAGTGGTAGCCGTGCTGAGGGAGGTTCAGGATTGGGGCTTTCCATAGTAAAACACATTATGGAGGCACATGATGAAAAAATTTATGTTGAAAGTGAGGAAGATGTAGGTTCCGAGTTTTCTTTTACTTTGGAAAAAAGTGAAAACAAACTACCGTAATCAATATCAGATTCAAATTGCTTTAACCCTTCAAAAGCATCTATCCTCTTCAAATCATCAAACTTAAAATCGCTTTGATTGCTATAGGGAACTAGATTCTGTTTTTGCAAACGTTTTGCGAGATATTCTTGCTCATATTGCCCTGGGGTAGGTATAAAAAACGCCTTTTTCTCTAGTTTGGCCAAATCCATTATAGTGGTATATCCAGAACGACAAAGTACTTTGGCACTTTGGGTCAAAGCAGTTTGCAATTCTTCGGATTGCATAAAATTGCAAACAGTGATGGTGTTATTCAAGGTCTCAAATTCTTCAATGGATTTATGTTCTTCAATTTTCCCTTTCACAAAAAATATGTTTCCATCAAATTGTTGAAGTTCTTCGAGAAGTTTTTCCTCCAAAATGGTTCGTTGCGGTTCAGGACCAGAAAGTAGAACCATTAAATCGTACTTCTGCTCAACAGCTGTTTTTTTAAACCTACTAAGAGGGCCTAAATATTTAATATTGATTTTGGATTTTTTCAAATGTCCCAGTTTACCAGTAAGGTTTGGTTTGCCCTCAACATCGGGAACCCAGCAAGCATCAAATTTTTTAATGATTTTTTGATGCGCTTTTGAGCTCATCCATGTTGTATTTCCGGAAAGGACATTAAGTTGATGCGTAATAAAAACACAGGGCACTTTTTTGTAAAATACACCTAAACGGTTATCAGAAATAATACCATCCAATTGGTGTTTCTTGACCAATTGTTTTATAGTTTTTTTCTCCTTGTTCATCGCCTTCAATACTTTTGGAGAATCCCACATCATTTTAACTTTAAAATTCTTAGCCTTTTCGGCATAAGTAATCTTGTAAGAAGGCAATTCAAACGTAGTAACGTCTGGAAATTCTTTCCGTAAAAGTGAGCGCGCAACACCATCCGATGCTATAAATGGTTGGTGGCCGTGCTCCAAAAGAGCATTTATAATTGGAATGCATCTTGTGGCATGACCTAATCCCCAATTTAATGGGGCGACCAAAATACGTTTAGAACTTTGCATAACAACAAAAAAACAAAATCATAATTGCTTTTGGATTTCCTTAGTTTTGCCAGAACATTAAATTTTTGCATATCAAAAGAAGTTAAGTGGGAAGCAAGAACAAACTGAAAAGATTTAAGGAGAACGAAACTTTTCCAAATGTAATCCAGCCCCATAGAGATGAGGTTTTAGAAGGATTCAAGTTTAAAGGGAATTGGGCATCTTTTTTTAATAACGAGAATCCCATTGTTTTGGAATTGGGTTGTGGAAAAGGAGAGTACACCGTTGGTCTCGCACAGAAGAATTCAGATAAAAATTTTATTGGAATTGATATTAAGGGAGCCAGGTTTTGGAGAGGTGCAAAATCTGCTCAGGAATTAGAACTAAATAATGTGGCCTTTGTGCGCGCACAGGTTGAACTTGTAGATTACCTTTTTGAACCTGGTGAGGTAAATGAGATTTGGATTACGTTCCCTGACCCGCAAATAAAATACAAACGCACAAAACACCGTTTGACCAACCCTCTGTTCCTTGAAAAATATAAGCACATATTAAAACCGGATGGAATTGTAAATTTAAAGACCGATAGCGAATTTATGCATGGATATACGCTTGGTCTTTTACAGGGATTGGGTTGTGAAATTTTGTATTCCAATCATGATGTATATAAAAACGAAGGAAGTCCGGCCGAAGTTTTGGAAATCCAGACTTTTTATGAAAATCAGTATCTTGAGAAAGCAAAACCAATCACATATATCCAATTTCGGATCACTAACTAAATGATGCACCTGCTAACGCTTTTCTTTTTCACTTTTTTAGCGGCCTTTGGGGCTTCGGCACCGCCTGGTCTGTTAAATATGAATGCAGCTAAAACGAGTGTTGAAAAAGGGAAAAGCAATGGAATTGTTTTTGGGCTCGGAGTGTCCGTCATGGTCATTTTTCAAACCTACATTGCGGTTAGAATAGCAAAGTATCTTTCAAGGAACCCAGAAGTGATCGGTATGTTATTGCAAATTGCCTTAGTGGTATTTGCGATATTGGCTGTTTTTTTCTTTATGAAAGGGAAAAAACAAAACAACCACCAGATTGATTTTGAGAAGGGAAAGAAACGCAGTAGCTTCACAAAAGGCCTTTTTTTAGCTGCAATAAACCTTTTGACCATACCTTATTACAGCGGTTTAAACTCGTTGTTTCATACGCAGGGGTTTATGAATTACAAAGTTATTGACGAGGTGATTTTCATCTTGGCTGCGGGTTTGGGGACTTTTTTGGTGATGTATTTATATGCCTTTTACTTTAACAAAATGGAACGGAAGACCAATCGCTTTTCCAAAAATTCCAACTATATTTTAAGTGGACTAATGTTGGTTTTATTGGTGATTACATTGATTAAAATTTTCTATTAATAGATGGAAGAACCTAACTTTTTCGATAAGGTCTATGAAGTGGCAAAACAGATACCCTATGGCAAGGTTACCTCTTATGGTGCTATTGCAAAATATTTAGGCGCTGCCAGAAGCGCTCGAATGGTTGGTTGGGCCATGAACAATTCAGCGGCAAAAAATGTTCCTGCGCACCGTGTCGTAAATAGAGTTGGTATGCTCACAGGAAAGCATCATTTTGATGGCACCAGTCTTATGCAGCAGCTTTTGGAAAATGAAGGTATAGTTGTAAGAGATAACCAAATTGTAGATTTTAAAAAGCATTTTTGGGACCCAGGAAAGGAATTTGAATCAGAAATTGGATAGCATAAACTCTTGTTATTACACCATCTTCATTTTCAATATACAAACGTCATTATCTAGCCTCCAAGCCTTATCTTTGTAATTTAGAATCAGTTTAAACGACTGCAATTAAAACAGGATTAATGAAGCTGAACAAGGCAGACATTCTTAAGGCATTAGAAAACATATCCGCCCCTGGCGAAGGTCAAAATATTGTGGAAAGTGGGGCAGTGACCAATGTGCAAGTATTTGGAGATGAAGTTGAAGTAGATGTTACCATAAAGAATCCTAGTCTTCAGGCTAGAAAGAAAACCGAAGTGGAGATTTTAAAAATCATCCATAAAGAGGTTTATGAAAAAGCGAAAATCAAGATCAATGTTAAGGTTGATGCTCCTTCAAAACCTAAAGTGAACCAAATTAAAGGGAATCCAATTCCCGGTATTCAAAATATAATTGCCGTAGCTTCTGGTAAAGGAGGTGTGGGAAAATCTACAGTCACGGCTAATTTGGCAGTTACATTGGCCAAAATGGGTTTTAAGGTAGGGTTGTTGGATACCGATATTTATGGGCCATCCATGCCTATCATGTTTGATGTTGCCTTAGAAAAACCTTTGTCCATTAACGTGGATGGAAAGGCAAAGATGAAACCAGTTGAAAATTATGGGGTTAAATTGCTTTCCATTGGTTTCTTCACACAACCTAATCAAGCTGTAATTTGGCGTGGACCAATGGCTTCAAAAGCTTTAAATCAAATGATTTTTGATGCACATTGGGATGAGCTTGATTTTCTTCTATTGGACTTACCCCCGGGAACAGGTGATATTCACCTAAGCATTATGCAGTCGCTACCGGTTACAGGAGCTGTAGTGGTAAGCACTCCGCAAGAAATTGCTTTGGCAGATGCCAGAAAAGGAGTTGCCATGTTCCAGCAAGAGGCCATAAGCGTTCCTGTGCTGGGTATTGTGGAAAACATGGCCTACTTTACACCAGATGAACTGCCTAACAACAAATACCATATCTTTGGAAAAGATGGTGCCAAAAACTTGGCAGAGGATTTGGATACACCATTTTTAGGAGAGATTCCTTTGGTACAGAGTATTCGTGAAGCAGGCGATGTTGGGAGACCGGCAGCATTACAAACAGCCACTCCAATTGAAGAAGCATTTGAACAATTGACTAAAAATGTTGTTCAAGAATTGGTTAGAAGAAATACAGATTTACCACCAACGGAAGCAATAAAGATTACCACAATGGCAGGGTGTGCCGCCGTTAAAAAGAAATGATTATGACGTCAGAAGAGATAAAAACAAATGTTCAAAAAGCCTTGGATGAAATTCGTCCTTTTTTACAAAGTGATGGAGGAGATATTTCATTGATTTCTATAGATAATGGAAGTTCGGTCAAAGTTAAGCTCGAGGGTAATTGCATAGGTTGCAGCGTTAACCAAATGACCCTAAAAAGTGGTGTTGAAATGACCATTAAGAAGTATGTTCCGCAGATTGAAGAAGTTATTAACGTAAGCTAGCCTGACAAAAATCATAAAACCTTCCTGTAACAAACCTTAAGTTGCGCAGATATCTAAACATGATTCTGAATGATTAAAACTGATATACTGATAATTGGTGCAGGCCCTACGGGTCTTTTTGCTGTTTTTGAGGCAGGTCTATTACAGTTAAAATGCCATTTAATAGATGCTTTGCCACAACCAGGAGGACAATGCTCAGAAATATACCCTAAAAAGCCAATTTACGATATCCCCGGGTTTCCAGAAGTTTTGGCTGGAGAACTAGTGGATAATTTAATGGAACAGATAAAGCCATTTCAACCAGGGTTTACTTTGGGAGAACGCGCTGAGAAGATTGAAAAATTAGAAGACGGTTCTTTTATAGTTACCACAAATAAAGCAACGCAACATCATGCACCCATTATTGCCATTGCAGGAGGTTTAGGAAGCTTTGAGCCAAGAAAACCACTGCTGGACAATCTATCCAAATTTGAAGACAAAGGAGTTGCCTATATCATCAAAGAGCCAGAAATCTATCGAGATAAAAAAGTACTAATTGCTGGAGGAGGAGATTCTGCATTGGACTGGTCTATCTTTCTTGCGGATATTGCTTCAGAAGTTACGTTGGTTCATAGGCGAAATGAGTTTCGTGGAGCTTTAGACTCTGTTGAGAAAGTGCAGCAATTAAAGAATCAAGGAAAAATCAATTTGATTACACCTTCTGAAGTAGTAGGGTTGCATGGGGAGGAAAAACTAGAGAGAGTTTCCATCAAAAGAACAGATACTTCACAAGAAATTGATTTAGAAGTGGATAATTTTATTCCACTTTTTGGGCTTTCACCTAAATTGGGGCCCATAGCGGACTGGGGCTTGGAAATTGAAAAAAACGCCATAAAAGTTGATAATACGTTGGACTATCAGACCAATATTCCTGGAATCTACGCTATTGGCGATGTGAATACCTATCCTGGAAAGTTGAAATTGATTTTGTGCGGTTTTCATGAGGCTACCTTAATGTGTCAGAGTGCATATCAACGCATATTTCCAGATAAAAAATATGTTATGAAGTATACCACTGTTGGTGGTGTAACTGGTTTTGATGGAAGTAAAAAAGAGGCTCCCAAGGCTGTTGTAAAAGCTATTGACTAGTGAAATAGTTTGAGGGTGAAATAGTAAAAAAGTGTTGAGTGTATGACAATACAGCGTTTTGAAGATTTAAAAGTTTGGCAAAAATCTCAAGATTTATCCGTTGAAGTATATAGAATGTTTTCAAATATTACGGATTTTGGTTTTAGGGATCAAATAAGAAGGGCTTCGGTACCTATTTCAAATAATATTGCAGAAGGTTTTGAACGAAGTTCCAACGCCAATTTTAAAAGATTTTTATATTTCTCATTGGCTTCAAACAGTGAAGTAAGATCGATGTTATATCAGTCTGAAAGATTAAACCATTTAGATCAACCAAAAGCCGAAGAATTGATTAATGAAACAAACGAGGTTTCAAAAATGCTTTACGCATTTATCAAATCAATGAAATAACTAATTCGCTTTATCACTAACCAACTAGTAAACTATAGGAGAATGTCCGACATAAAGCTTAAGATTATAGATCGTGATGGAGTATTGCATGAAGTTGATGCGCCAACGGATATGAATATGAATTTGATGGAGGTTGTTCGTTCCTATGAACTTGCTCCAGAAGGAACCATTGGAATCTGTGGTGGAATGGCCATGTGCGCTTCTTGCCAATGTTATATAAAATCTGATCATTCACTCCCAGAAAAATCTGATGATGAGGAAGCCATGTTGGCTGAAGCCTTCTTTGTAGAAGATAACAGCCGCTTAGGATGCCAAATCCACATGCAGGATAATTTGGATGGGCTAGAGGTGGAGTTGGCTCCGGAAGAAGCTTAAATCCTCGCCTGATAAGTAAATAGGTTATAATACCTTCCTTCGGAAGCTATTAATTCATCATGGGTGCCCTGCTCTGCAATATTACCATTTTCAATCACCAAAATTTGATTCGCTTTTCTAATGGTGCTTAAACGGTGGGCAATTACAAAAGTGGTTCTTCCTTTGGTCAATTCGGCCAAACTTTTCTGAATCAATGCTTCGGATTCTGTATCTAAACTAGAGGTGGCTTCATCCAAAATAAGAATCTTTGGATCCGCCAAAACAGCACGAGCAATGGCAATGCGTTGTCGTTGCCCACCTGATAGTTTTACACCGCGTTCGCCAATCAAAGTATCCAGCCCATCATCAAATCGGTCTGTAAACTCATCAACATAGGCTGCTTTTACCGCCTGTTGTAGCTGTTCTTCAGAAGCATCAGGCCTTGGAAAAAGAATATTTTCTTTTATAGTGCCTTCAAATAAAAAGTCATCCTGCAATACCACTCCCAAGTGTTGCCTGAAACTGTTTAGGTTAACCTTGGCCAAATCTTGTCCATCAATAGTAATGGTTCCAGAATCTGGATTAAGAAAACTGGCTGCCAACCCAGCTATTGTTGATTTTCCAGAGCCAGAGCTGCCCACTAACGCAATAACTTCTCCTGGTTTAACGCTAAAACTAATATCATGCAAGACCTCTTTGTCTTCCTCGTACGAAAAAGAAACGTTGGAAAAATGCATACTGCCAATGACAGAATCAAGTTGTATCATCCGTTCCCCCTCCATTGACTCTTCATCCATGTTCATCAATTCTTCTGTTCTGTCAAGCCCTGCCAAAGCTTCAGTCAGTTGACTACCAATATTGCTCATTTGTACTATTGGTGCAATCATTAAACCTAGAAGTACAGTGAATTCAACAAACTCGCCAACGGTAAGATTACCTTCAATGATTTTGTAACCCCCAAAGCCCATAACGCTTGTAGTTGCAATACCTAATAAAAAGGTAGAAGAACTGGTCATAAAAGCTGTAGTGGTCAAACTTTTTTTTACGTTTTGATACAAACGGTCAACCCCAGTTTCAAAAACCTCTTGCTCCTGTTGTTCTGCATTAAACCCTTTGATTACCCTGATACCTCCCAGAGTTTCTGTCAACCTTCCTTTTACTTCCGCGTTTATTTTTCCACGATCTCTAAAAATTGGACGTATGATCTTAAAAGCTTTTAGGGCAATCAGCGAAAAAATAATGAGAGGGATAAAAGTAAAAAGGGTCATAAAAACACTAATATCCATTAGTAGAATTAATGAGACAACAGCAGTGATAACTCCACCAACTAACTGAACCAAACCGGTTCCAATTAAATTCCGAACTCCTTCAACGTCAGACATGATTCGCGAGACCAAAGCGCCAGATTTTGTGTTGTCAAAAAAACGTATGGGAAGGGAAAGCACTTTTTTCTGCACTTGCGCCCTTAGTTCAGAAATTAAGTATTGCGCCTGTACACTTAAGATCCTCGTTAGTAAAAAAGAAGTGATTGCTTGCACAAAAATTGCTGAAATTACGCCAGCGACTAGATATTTGAGCATGTCAATATCTTTATTAACGATGACATCATCAATCAAGTGCTTAGAAGCAATAGGGGTTACAAAACTTGCCGCTTTACTAATTGCAATAAGCAGCAATCCAATGAAAACCAATTTTCTTTTGGGCCAGATAATGGTTTTAAATGCCTTTAAAATGCTTACTTTTTTTTCTGCCATTTGGTATTCTTCGAAAGAGAGTGCAAGTTACTTGAAATTCTGTGTAGATAAAATCATAAAGGCAGGGAGTCAATTCATATGAGAGAAACTGCGTAACATATTAGTATATTTAGATGTTCTTGATGGTCAAAATGTATGAATAAGAAAGTGCTGTTTTGTTTTTGGTTTCTGATTTCTTTCTGTGGTTTTGCACAACAACAATATCCTGATTTAAGGGAAATAGTTACCGACAGTGCAAAAATATTTTCTGCACAAGAATTGGAAGACCTAAAAACCAAGCTCACCAATTTTGAAGAAGAAACTACAAATCAGTTGGTGGTGCTTACCATTAAAGATTTAGGTAATGAAACTATTGAAGAATATGCTAACAAGACTTTCAATAAAAACAAATTAGGTCAAAAAGAAAAGGACAACGGTATTCTTATCCTTTTTGCCCACAATGATAGAAAGGTTCGCATTGAGGTCGGTTATGGCCTGGAGCCTTATATAACAGATGCAGTTGCTTCCAATGTTATTAGAAATACCATGATTCCCCAGTTTAAGAAGTCCAACTATTATGAGGGTATAAATCTAGCTGCAGATCAACTCATCGAATTTCTTAACAATCCTGAAGCGCTTGAGGAATTCAAAAAAGAAATGGACGCTAGTGAAAACCAAATGGATTGGGTTGTTAAGCTTGTTATGGGCCTCTTTCTTTCCATATTCATTGCAGCTGGCGGGTTCATATTTTTCAAGGCATATTCTGGTTTAATAGAAATTTTTAGAGGAATGTTGATAGGCAAACTAGGTTTGCTCCAGGGTTTGTTCATGATGGTTTTTAGTTTGATTCAAATCCTTTTTTCTTCTGTTTTCATTTTGATGCCCTTGTTCTTTGCTTCAATGGTTTTTGGTGTTGTTAAGGATATAGATAATATGGATCAGGTGTTTGAACATACTCATTGGCTTTATTACATTCTTGCCACTTTCTTAGGGATAACCATTTTAATTGCCGTTTTGAAAATCTTGCTTAAAGGGAAAGAAGATTTTAAACTTTCGCTCTACAAAAACGATAAGACTTACATGCGTAAAACCTTCTCTTCATCTGGTAGCCATTCTTTTGGTTCAAGCTCAGGTGGAAGCAGCTCTGGGGGCTTCTCTGGAGGAGGTGGTAGTTCAGGCGGTGGTGGTGCAAGTGGAAGTTGGTGATTGTATTAGTAATTCAAGGGGATTTCATTTATTTTCACGGTGTAAACAAACAATATGGATACGAAAGATAGTAATGGAAATGTTCTTGAAGATGGAGATAACGTTCATGTAGTCAAAGACTTAAAGATTAAGGGAATGTCCAAAACCCTAAAAAGGGGAAATGTGATAAAGAATATTAGACTAACCGGTAATCCACAAGAAGTAGAGTGCAGAGTTGGAAAGGCCCAAATAGTATTAAAGACCCAATTTTTGAAAAAAGCTTAAAATTTTTAGAATGAGAACAGTAGCGTTATTAGTTTTTTTAATGATGGTTTCTTGTGGAGAAAAACCACAAACAGAAGTCGAAAAATGGGAGGCCCAAGCTGAAAATATTACAATTATTAGGGATGATTTTGGGGTACCACATATTTATGGAAAAACTGATGCAGATGCTGTATTTGGACTGCTATATGCCCAATGCGAAGATGATTTTAACCGAGTAGAGCAAAACTATATTTGGGCCATAGGAAGATTGGCAGAGGTTGAAGGAGAAGATGCTTTATACAGTGATTTAAGAGCCAGACTTTTTATGAGTGAGGAAGAAGCAAAGGCCAATTATGACAAAAGCCCCGAATGGCTAAAAGAACTTTGCGATGCTTTTGCAGATGGCATTAATTATTACTTGTATACCCACCCAGAAGTAAAGCCAAGATTGTTGACCAAGTTTGAGCCATGGATGCCCATGTATTTTAGTGAAGGTTCCATAGGTGGAGATATAGAACGAATTTCTGTCAGAAAAATAAAAGCTTTCTATGAAAGTGGACTGGAGATTCCAGAAATGGAAGAATTGAAAATGAAAAGGGAGGAGGAAATGGCTGAACCTCAAGGATCCAATGGAATAGCTATTTCAGGAAAATTGACAGCCTCTGGCAATGCTATGTTATTGATAAATCCGCACACCTCATTTTACTTTAGAGGAGAAGTACATGTTGTTTCCGAAGAAGGTTTGAATGCTTATGGTGCGGTGACTTGGGGGCAGTTTTTTGTGTACCAAGGTTTTAATGAGAAAACGGGATGGATGCATACTTCAACATATACAGATGTGATGGACGAGTTCAAGGAAACCATAGTGAAAAATGATGATAATTTGTTTTATCAATATGAAGAAGAGTTAAGACCTGTGGAAACATCAGAAGTGACCTTGAAGTATAAAGATGGTGATGGTGTCAAAGAAAAGACCTTTCCCATGTACCATACCCATCACGGACCAATAACTCATGCGGTAGATAAGCAATGGACAGCTTCTGCGATGATGTGGGAACCGGTAAAAGCATTGGAACAATCTTATACCCGAACCAAAAAAGAGGGCTATGATGGATTTAGAGAAATGATGGATATCCGTACTAACTCTTCCAACAATACGGTCTATGCCGATGCCGAAGGTAATATTGCCTATTTCCATGGAAACTTTATTCCAAAAAGAGATACTATTTTCAATTACAGAGAACCGGTTGATGGAAGCAATCCTAAAACTGATTGGCAAGGTTTGCATTCAGTGGACGAGAACATTCTGGTATTGAATCCTGATAATGGTTGGATTCAGAATTGTAATTCCACACCGTATACATCGGCGCTAGAATTTAGTCCAAAGAAAGAAGACTACCCAAATTACATGTCCATAGACCGGGAGAACTTTCGTGGTGTGCATGCCATTGGTTTATTAAAAGACAAAAATGGTTATACTTTAGATAGTCTTATTGAACTTGCCCATGATCCATATTTACCTGCTTTTGAAGCATTGATTCCTGGATTGATAAAGGCCTACTATGCTCATCATGATAGAAATCCAAAATTACAAGGGGCTATAGATACTTTGGCGGATTGGAATTTTAAGACGTCAAAAGAATCTGTGGCAATGACCTTAGCACATTATTATGGGACCTTAAGCTATAAAAAAGCGGATAGACCTGAAGGGATGACCCCAATACAATTAATTACATATTGGGGCAGTGAATCACCTCAAAAAGAAAAATTGACACTTTTTGAAGAAGTAGTTGACCAATTGGAAACAGATTTTGGAACTTGGAAAATGCCTTGGGGTGAGGTTCACCGTTACCAAAGACTTAATGGGGATATTCGTCAACCATTTGATGACACCAAGCCAAGTAGTCCAATAGGTTTTGCGAGTGGTCGCTGGGGCGCTTTGGCCGCCTATGGAGCGCGATATAATAATGGAACCAAGAAAATCTATGGCACTCGAGGCAACAGTTTTGTCGCTGCTGTGGAGTTTGGGGAAAAAGTAAAGGCAAAAACAATTTTAGCTGGCGGTCAAAGTGGTAATCCTGATTCCCCACATTTTGATGACCAAATCCAAATGTATTCTAATGTGAATTGGAAAGATGCTGCATTTTACAGAGAAGATGTGCTAAAAAGAGCTGTAAAAACCTATAAGCCAGGGGAAACTCAAGAGTAGTAAAATGGTAAGATTGATTGTGCTATTTGTAGTTTTTTCGGTCTTTACGTCTTGTGGAGACGAATACAAACAGATTGATTTAGATAAGCTGGATCCTACACTTAGGAATCATAGCGATGTAATTATTTCGGATTTTATTGCTTTAGCCCCTGAAAACAAATTACATGAATTTAAAAAGAAGGGATACGTAACACCAATGGTTCATGTTGGGATGACAGCACAAAATGGAATTTATAGTGCAGCACCTTTTCAAATAAACAATGAGTTAGGTAGTGATATTAAAGTAGAGTTAATTCAGGTTTTGGATAAGGGACTGGTCTATACTTTTAATTATAAAATAGTATCGGAACTTTCTTCGGAAGGCAAGAAACAGTTTGCTTTGGACATTAATAAAGATAATGGTTTAGCCAAAATATATTTTTATATTAAAAATGAAGGGCAATTCAAAACTGAAAAACGATGGATTAATTTGTTCTCTAATGAGCTTTTCCTGAGAAAATAGTTATTCCTCTTCCTTAATTACGATAAGGCTTGCTTTTGAGCCTGTAGAAAGATTCCAACGATTGTTATGGATAACCTGACCCTTTTCATCAGCTATAACAACTTGAGCGGTATTAGGACCAGATGAGCCTTGGTTCAGCGCTTCAAAATCAAGACGGTTAAAACCTTTTATTAAATCAATATTAACTCCTTTAAAAGAACCTGATAGCAAAATATTATGTTCTACAACCTCCCCATTGAGATATATCTTAACACGATCACCGTCCACGTATTCATGATCTCTACAGACAACTCCAATAAACTTCGCTGTAGTTTTTAAATCGCCCAGATATTGATCGCCAAAGTGTTCTTTAGAGCCCTTTTTCTCTTTTTCTCCAACCTTTGGGTCAATGACCAAATCATGACCAGCCTGTAACAATTCTCTATCCGGCAGCATTTTTACACCGGGCTTATTGTTTTTGGAGGTCAAATTCTCATCAATCACTGAAGGTATGCGCAAAGAAGTACCTTGATTGGCAGGCTTTATGTCCAGATTATTTCGTTCCCCAACTTTTAGTGGGCGAGTAGTGGGGATATCTCCTCCTTGAGCTTGTAGAGCGGTAATGCCCAAAACAAAACTAGCAAGTAAAAAAACAAGTTTTTTCATAGCAACTTGGTCGATACATTGCTTTAAAGTTAACAAATACCTTGCCATCTTGATGGTAAAAGGAAGTTAAATCATCGCCCTGCATTTAATTCACCCTTTTTTTGTTTTAAGCCAAATAAGGGGTGCAACAAGGGTATCCGTAAGATGATTAAATCATAAATCAACCAACTGAGACCAAATGTTCCAATCACTAAAATGGAAGCTTTTGCTACTAATCCCCAATCCAATTTAATTAAATAATAACCAATTGCAACGGTAATGGTCTGGTGTAAAATATAGAAGGGATATACAGCTCTATTAGCATAAGCAAGTTTTTTACTGGACCTATTTAGGTATTTTGCGGAGTAGGCAAAAAGCACAAGAATCCACGACCAAATATTTACTACTTTCAGCAAGGCTTCAACAGCATGCACAACATAGCCATCTTCTAAAAAAAGCCAAATAAAAACTTGACTAAAGAAAGCTAAGATTCCAATAATAAGCGCTTTTGTCTTAATACTTTTTAAACTGTCCCAGAAAACCTCACCTGTGGCAATCAATAAAAACCCATAGAAAAATAGAACTATGCTAAAGCTTATGTTGAACCAGTCATCAATTAGCGCGTGTGTAACATCAAAAAAAGGCTCAACAAAGGTTTCTAACAGATATAAAGGAATTACAAAAACGTAAAGTCGAGAAGGCCTTTTAATCAGATTTTTCAGCCATTGGATGAATTTTGTGTTGTTTTGACGTAAGTAAACCAAAATAGGAGAAAGCACCAATGAAAACAGAAAAAGGTACGGCAAAAACCAAAGGTGGTGCCAGCTAATGTTCCCTTCAGGATAGATTCCATCAAAAGCAACGGTTGTAAAATATTCTAAATAAGAGCCTATAAATTGTCCATTTGCCATACGTTCAAAATATACTTGAGGTGGAACAATGAGTAACATGCCTATTGCTAAAGGAATTCCCAAACGCAGATAACGTTCTAAATTAAATTTCCATATGTTTCTTTTGCCCAACGCGTAGTATGTTCCCATCCCTGAAATAACAAATAAGACGGGAAGTCGCCATTGGTTTAAGAACATCATTGGCCACCGTAACCAATCATAAATAACATTGTTTTTAACATGCCAGCCCCATGGCACAAAAAACATTCCTACGTGATAGAAAATGAGCAATCCAAAAACGATTACTCGCAACCAATCTAAATCGTAACGTCTAACCTTTGTTTCCATCTTAAAGTTATTTTAGTCAAAGATGAAACGTTGAGGATAAATTCTCATGTTTTTTGGATCTTGAAACGTCTTGAATTACAATTCTGGAGAAGAAAACGCGATTTAACCCGTTTTTTGTTTCATAAACATGGATGGTGAAGTACTCGTATGCTTTTTGAAAGCGGTGTAAAAGGCCGATTTAGATTTGAAGCCTACCGACAGACCAATAGCTTCAATAGTTAAATTGGAATATTTATGACTAATTAACCGGTCTTTTGCAATGACGATTCTTTTTTGGTTTAGATAGTCGTTAAAGTTCATTCCTGTTTCAGAATTGATTAGTTTGGAAACAAGATTCGTGTTGGAATTAAGCCTTTCCGCTAAATTCTTTAAAGATATGTTTTGGTTTAGAAAGCGGTCATCTTCGGAAATACATTTTTCAATATCATCAAATAGAATTGAGCTAGAAGTAAGTGTTTCGTACTTATCGGCAATCCAAGATTTTTCAAAAAACCTGGATTCTGAAATAATGAAAAACGAAGTTGAAAAGGTTATTATAGTTTGCAGAATTCCAATATAATGATCTCCCCCATCATCATCATAGTTGAGGAAAATCAGAAATATAAATACTAAAAGACAGCTAAAAATGACAACAGTGTTTCGTGAAAAAGCGTATTTATCGACTTTTATGTTTTTTGGTGAAAAGGTCTTCTTGCTATTAGCTTTGAAAACCAGTCTGGCGGCAAGAATGATATAAAAAAGAAGACTGAATAGAACCATCCACCTAAATTTATCCTTTATCTCCTGAAAAGAATAGCTGAAGGGGTCGGGAACGGATACATACCCTAAATTATCATAATAAGCTCCTAGATAGGCATTTAGCTTTACCTCGATAGGGGCCAAATAATAATTGATTTGTGATAGCCCATACAATAGCGGAAGCAAGAAATGAGGCCAATGTTTTTTAAAAGTAACCTGTTTTCTTTCAAGCAGGGCATAAATGAAGAAATAGATGGTCGGGGCAATCAAAAGGACAAAGACTTCTGTGGAATCATTAAAATGCAGGATATATTTTATTAATCCCGTGTAGCATAAATACGTGTCCGCAAAGACTAAACACTGTATTAATAAGGCCCACCCAAAAAGAATTGTAGCAGATTCCCTTTTTGAGCGAAAAAGAATAACAAAACTTAAAAAAATGCCTTGGACAACACCAAGAAACATTAAATGAGATGCAAGGTTATGTCTGATAGGAATTTGATCAAGTATATATTGCATACTTTCCATAGTTATTTATCTATGTATTCCACCAATTTTTCGGGACCTTCCAATAATATTCTTACTATTTGAAGCGTACCATCTGGTTTTGTGGCAATCTGCCATTTGATCAAAGAAATATTACCGCCTTCAATTTCCAGTCCGGTAATACTTCGAGGATGTACACAGCTACCATCATTAAAAAAAGGAATTTGCCCTGGTTCAGGAAAACGTGGGCGATGCGTATGTCCTGCAATTGTAATCTTTAAGTTATTTTTTAAAATCCAACGTTTAATGCGTCTTTCAATTCTGATTAGTTCTTTGTAGTTTTTTGCTGGACTTGTAGGATCTGCAATGCCAACTACTTGTAAAGGCTTCCAAAGAACTCGAACCAAAAAACGACCTATACGCCAGCAAACATAGTTCCACCAATCCGCTTGGTGGCCATGGGTACAAAATAGTTCCTGCTGTGTTTCCTTGTGCTTAAGAATCAACGCTTCATGGTAAGTTATGCCTTCAAAAAGTTCCTTGTCTGAGTCATCTATGGGCTCAAAATAGCTCGACAAGTGTTTGTCCACGTATGATTTATCTCTATAAACCATATCATGGTTGCCCCATACCATATACAGTCTATTTTCAAGATGAAATTTTCGTAATAATTGAAAAACATTTTTATGCGCTTCAAATATGGATTCAAAACTGATATTTTCCCATAACTCGTCTCCATCACCAAGTTCGCAATAACTGAAACCCTCTCGATAGTAATGGTTTAGTGCATGAAAATAGATGTTTCGATTGTTGGCAAAATCATCAGCAAAACTATTATCTCCTCTATGGCAGTCACTAAAAAGTATAAACTTATCTCTATCATCAAAAGAAATGATTTTGGCGTTTTGATAAGCACGGTCTAACCTGGTATAGGAGGACATTCAAGAAATTTTACTAAATATCCAAAAAATGCAGACAAATCCATAAAGATTCCATTAACAACTGCGCATTTTTTCTTTTTGTAACTTTACAGGCTAAACCTCGACTAACTCGTGTATGACGGAGAATTACAATGCTGAAAGCCCTATGTTGCAGTTTGTAAGTTTCAATAAGCTATTGGAACATTATGACGAGCAATTAAAAAGCAAGGATAAGTATCTTGCCAACAGGGCAAAATATGTGTTAGAATCCCAAGCTCCTTTTCCAGAGTTAAGAGAAGGATTTGATGATGTTACATTATTAGAGAAGCACAAGGATCTTATTAGTACAATTCTTGCGGATACCTTTTCTCCAGTTCTGACGAAAAATGAAATTAAAACGGCTTCTACACCTTTTGAAAATATAGTTTTTAATTCATCAGAGCGTTTTCAGAATATTTTAAAAAATGCAGGTGAAGGATTTGAATTGGAAATCCGTAACCTTCCCATGGATATAAATTACATTATGAAATGTACCGTGGTGTTAAACTTTTATTATGGTTTTAAAATGGACTTTAAGCGTCCGTTGTTTTATGATATTCCTGATGCCAATGGTGTTATGCGACACTATAGAATACTGTATAATGCAGATTTTATGGAAATAATACCAACTGAAAAATCAAAAGAGCTTAGTCAAGAGGATGTTGACGAACTTTTGGAGAATTTCGACAATGTGGAGCTTTGGAAAGAAAAGATTCCGCCAAACAGTTTTATTTCCAAAGGTTTTGTAATCTCCAATATGTTCGATGTTACTGCCGAACATTCTATTTCTGAAATTAAATCCACGCTTATAGGCAGTAATAAAAGAGGGACCGAAAACTTTATGGAGAGTTTTCAAGATACCTTTAGGTCTCTTTTTAATCTTAAAAAAATTAAAGTAGGTTTTGCGGGTTATGATAACCAAGCAAATCGCTTTTTAAAGATATACGGAAAAGGAATAGAGAGCTACATGCTCAAAGGAAAGGAAATGGAATCTTGCGACGATATGCTTTGTGGACACTCCCATGGCAAGTTGTTTGATGAGAACACTTATTTTGCCATTTCCAACGTTGAAAAATACTTTGAAAAATCTGGAGGCACCCAACAGCCATATAAGAATTTACATGAACAAGGCATTAAAAGTGCCATACTTGCGCCTATCGCTGATAATGGCAATCTTTTGGGTGTTTTGGAACTGGTTTCCTATACGGTAAATGAACTGAACAGCGTTAATGCCAATAAATTGGATGATGTAATGCCGTTTATTGTTTCTGCGGTTATTAGGTCAATTGAAGAAGAAGAAAACTTGGTAGATGCCATAATTCAGCATGAGTGTACAACAGTACATTCTTCTGTTTACTGGAAGTTTCAGGAAGAAGCAAAACGATTCATGGCTGATGAACTTGTGGGAAATCAACCAATATTTAAAGAAATTGTTTTTAAAGATGTCTATCCACTTTACGGTCAGATAGATATTAAAGATTCTTCAAAAGAGCGAAACCTTTCAATTCAGAGAGACTTGATGATACAACTTTCTGAAATTAATGGAGTACTTCAGAAAGCAGTAAAAAAATATGAACTCCCCATATACGAGGAGTTGATGTTTAGGGTTGACACTTATCTTGAAGAAGTTAAGGAAGCACTTTACACACATACAGAACAAGCAATCTTTGATTTTGTAAAAGAAGAAATAGTACCTGTTTTCAGACATTTAAAACAAGAAGATAAGGAACTAAGGAGTTTTATTGAAAATTATGAAGCTCAGATAGACCCCACTACGGAGTCGTATTATGATCATCGTCGTAATTATGATGATAGTGTAATGGAGGCCAATTTGCAGTTGGCATCTTTATTGGATAGAAAACAACTGGACGCTCAAAAAATGTTTCCGCATTATTTTGAACGTTATAAAACGGATGGGGTAGAGCACAATATATACATTGGCAGTTCTATAGCCAATGACAGGAATTTTGACCAACTTTATTTAAGCAATCTAAGGTTGTGGCAGCTTCAGGTCATGTGCGACATGGAGAATAAATATTACGCGTTAAAATCAAAACTGCCTGTTAAATTAGACGTGGCTTCTTTGATTTTGGTATACAGTACTTCTTTAGCTATTCGTTTTAGGATGGATGAAAAACGATTTGATGTTGATGGAACCTACAATGCTAGATATGAAATCATTAAAAAACGTATCGACAAGTCTTACATTAAAGGAACCAACGAAAGGTTGACCCAAAAAGGGAAGTTAGCTATTGTATACTCCCAAAGAAAAGATGAAAAGGAATATATGCGCTATATAAGATTCCTAAAGGCAAAAGGCTACTTTACCAATAATATAGAAATTGTAGAACTTGAGGGCCTTCAGGGAGTTACTGGACTTAAAGCAATCAGAGCTGAGATTTTGTATACCAAGGACACAAAATCTGAACGCACATATACCTATGAGGATTTAATGGAAGAGTTAAAATCTTAGTTAAAAACTCATTCTATCTGGCCCAAAAAATCGAAAAGCAATTCCGAATGCCACTACGGATATTACTATGCCTGTAATAAAAATAGTGTAAGTAAGTCGCAGAATTTTGTATTTCCTGTTAAGTACAAGACCTAAAAAATATAGGTCTTTGGTCAGTGATGAGTAAATATACTGGTTGTCCTTTACCAACTCCTGAATGGCCCATTCATAATCCTCTAGACTCATTTTATGAAAATTGCCAAAGAATAGGAGATTTACTTTTTTATTTTTTACATCATCTTTTGTGAATTGTCCGCTTGTGACATTAGGTCTTGTGGCCAACACCGCAAGCACCATTGAGATAACACTAAACGTAATAAAAATCAAGGTAGGATAAATAAGGTAGGCGTTGGACGGGTTATCTAATTTTGGGATTAGGTTAGATAATGCTACCGAAATTATGATTGCATTTACAGATAATAGAATATTGGCCTTGGTGTCCGCAATATCACTTAATGTCAAGTGATTTTTTAGGGTTACCCTAAAAAGTGTCTGTATACCCCGATCTGGACTTTCACTTTTGTATTTCGCTTTCAACGCTTCCTTTTTGGCAATTTCCTTTTCAGTCTTCTTTTCCTTGACTAATAGTTTTAGGTTACGTTCCTTTGCTTCATCCCAGTTTTCTTTAGCGTAATCAGTATAATACTGATGCTCGGTTCGGAACATCTTTATATTTTCATCTCGCCATTGCTTACCAGTATATTTAGCTATTCCAAGCTCTTGTAGCTCTTCTTTTAAATAATCTGTTGTTTCCCAATAACTCTTTTGAGCAAAATGCGATGCATCGGCGTCCCTGATAATTTCCTGATGCAGATTGCTTGGCTCATGGTATCTTTTTGTTGCCATGATACAGTTGCAAATCTTTTCAATATCAGCAGCGTTATAATTATTTTCCTTAAGAAACTCAGTAGCAATTTTGCAACTGGCTTCTTCATGGTTTTTTATGCTTTCTGTATAGCCCGTGTCGTGAAACCAAGCAGCCAATAGAAGCTTTTCACTTTCACTTTCACCAAGATTATAGAAATTGAGTAATTCTTTAGTACTTTTAACTACACGCTGGGTATGGCGCAAATTGTGGTATAAAAAATTTGGATCAAGTTTATTTTCCAGAATTTCTGATACAAAACGTTCAGCTTTTTCAACAATTTCCGACATATATAGTACTTTGAATTCTCCAAAATACAAAATTTTGGAATCAACCTCAGTTATATGAAAAAACATTACTTAGTTCTCCTTTTATTGGCCATTGTATCTAGCTGTGCCACTTACGAGGCAAAATATGCCGTTCCATTCAATAACAGCAAAAATTTGAACGCTAAAGAAGTGGAACATACCTTTTATTTAATTGGTGATGCGGGAAAATCTCCAGTAGGGGATTTAAATCCTGCTCTTAAAATATTCAAATCTAAATTGGGCAGTGCAGACAAGAATAGCACGGCCATTTTTTTAGGGGATAACATCTATCCAGCAGGCTTCCCCAGTAAAAAAGATGACCCATCTGGTCATGAGTTAGCAAAAAATCATTTGGATGCGCAATTGAGCACTGTAAAAGAATTTAAGGGGAAGACAGTTTTTATTCCTGGCAATCATGATTGGTATAGCAAAGGATTGGAAGGGTTGGAAAGAGAGGAAAAGTATATTCAAAAAGCGTTGGATAGCAAAAAGGTATTCTTTCCGGATAATGGATGCCCCATAGAAAAAATTGAAATAAGTGATAACATAGTTGTAATCGCTATTGATACAGAATGGTATTTGACCAATTGGGACAAGCACCCAACAATGAACGATGATTGTGAAATAAAGGACAGGGGTAGGTTCTTTGAAGAATTGGAAGGATTGATTAAAAAGAATTTGGACAAAACCACAATTATTGCCATGCATCATCCGGCGTTTACGTATGGTTCCCACGGAGGGCAGTTTTCATTCAAAGAACATATTTATCCCGTTGGCGGCAATGTGCCAATTCCTATTTTGGGAACAATAGGCAATCTTCTTAGAAAAACTTCAGGTGCTTCTATCACAGATGTGCATAACAAAATGTACAACCGGTTAAAGAATCGATTGGTCACTCTGGCTCAATATTCCGAAAAGGTAATTTTTGCTTCCGGCCATGAACATACGCTTCAATATATAATTGAAGAAAATATACCTCAGATAGTCAGTGGTTCAGGAGCCAATAAAGGTTATACCCGTCTGCTCAACGGAAGTGAATTTTCTTCCGGTCAAATGGGCTATGCCATTTTAAAAGTATATAAGGATGGTTCTTCAGGAGTGGATTTTTATGGTCTTGAGGATAATGGAGTTGAAAATTTACTATATAGTTCAGAAGTGTTGACTTCGGATAAAAAGAAGGTAAGCAATGGTTATAGTGATACGTTTCCTGCTGAAATGGAGGCATCTATCTATACAGATGAAGAGATAGATAGAAGTGGTTTTTATAAATGGCTTTGGGGAGATCGTTATAGAAAATATTATGCTACTAAGGTAAAAGCGCCAACGGTGCGTCTAGATACTTTATTCGGGGGCCTTAGTGTAGTAAGAAAAGGTGGTGGAAACCAGTCCAACTCTTTAAGGCTTCAACATAAAGATGGAAGGCAGTTTGTAATGCGTGCACTTAGAAAAAGTGCAGAACGATATTTACAGGCAATTGCCTTTCAAGAACAATATATTATAGGGGAATTTGAGGATTCTTATACAGAAAAACTGCTTATGGACTTTTACACGGGAGCTCACCCATATGCCCCATTCGCACTTGGTCCACTTTCAGACGCTGTGGGCATCTACCATACAAACCCAAAATTATATTACATACCCAAACAAAATACACTTGGTGACTACAATAATGATTTTGGAGATGGACTGTACATGATTGAGGAACATGTATCTGAGGGGCATGGAGAGCTGGCGAGTTTTGGGTATTCCAATAAGATAGAAAGTACATATGACCTAATCAATAAGTTGAGGGAAGATGAGGAGTATGGCATTGATAAAAAGGCATATGTAAAAGCTCGTTTGTTTGATATGTTGATTGGTGATTGGGATCGTCATGTGGATCAATGGCGCTGGGTGGAGTTTAAAGATGAATCTGGGAATAAGGTTTTTAAGCCTTTTCCAAGAGATAGAGATCAAGCCTTTTCAATATGGGGAGATGGTGCGTTGATGTCATTTGCCACAAGAACAGTTCCTTCTTTACGAATTTTTGAAGGCTTTAATGAGGAAATACGCAGTGTAAAAGGATTTAATGCATCACCAAGGACTTTTGCTTTGGATATGGCATTGCTATCTGAAACTGATAGGGACTTATGGATAGAACAGGCAAGGTTAATTCAGGAAAAAATAGATGAATCAGTAATTGATGATTCATTCTCCGCTTTCCCAAAAGAAGTTAATGATGAAACCGTTTCCAATTTTAAAACGATACTACTAAAAAGAAAGCAAAATCTTGTAAATACAGCACAAGAATATTTTAAGATAATAAATAAATACAGTGTAGTTACGGGTACGGACAAGGATGACCATTTCATTATCAATTCATTGAAAAATGGAAGTTTGGATGTTAGAGGGTATCGAATAAAGAATGGAAAGAAAAAGGATTTGTTTTTTGAAAAGATTTATTCTCCAGAATTTACCAAAGAAGTCTGGGTATACGGTTTAGATGACGACGATATTTTTGAGGTAAATACACAGTCTTCTAAGATAAAAGTTAGAATTGTAGGAGGACAAAACAATGATCAATATAAAATAGCTGAGAAGTCTAAAAAAGTACACACTTATGACTTTAAAGCAAAAAAGAAC
This sequence comes from Flagellimonas sp. CMM7, assembly GCF_021390195.1. Lineage (NCBI taxonomy): Bacteria > Pseudomonadati > Bacteroidota > Flavobacteriia > Flavobacteriales > Flavobacteriaceae > Flagellimonas > Flagellimonas sp. CMM7. The sequence continues at coordinate 2,386,444 of NZ_CP090003.1, forward strand.
ACCTATGATGAGGCGTTTGGCGGAGTAATTCACGAAGTAAATGATTATGACACCAATACCTATGAATTTTTAAAAGTAAAGGCTAGCAACAATCAATTGTTGCCATCACTTGGGTTTAATCCAGATGATGGATTTAGAATTGGACTGACCGACACGTATACTTTTAATGGATTTAGACAGAATCCTTTTACACAACAACACACGTTCAATGCGGCCTATTACTTTGCTACAAATGGGTTTGATTTTGCATATAACGGAGAGTTTGCAAACGTTTTTGAAAACGTAAATTTGGAGCTGAATGCCAAATTTACCAGTCCAAATTTTAGTATTAATTTCTTTGATTTTGGAAATGAAACCGTGAACAATGATGATGAAGAGGTTCTTGAGCTAGATTTTAATCGAGTAAAAATTAGAACCATTGCTTTTGCACCATCTCTGGTTTGGAGAGGTTATTTAGGATCAAAAGTGCGTTTGGGTGTTTCTTATGAAAACTATGATGTAGAAGAAACAGAAGGTCGTTTCATTGAAGGATTTTTTACCGATACAGGAAGAGATACCCAACAGGATTTTTTTGGAGTGGATGCTGAATACAGTTACTCCAATACGGACAATGAGGCTTTTCCAACAATGGGAATGAGCTTTTCTTTGCTTGGAGGGTATAAAACGAATTTGAGTGATTCAGGCAGGGCGTTTGGATTTATAGTGCCTAGCTTGTCCATAGATCATAAAATCTGTTCTGACGGTAGATTGGTTTTGGCCACAAAAATAAAAGGTCATTTTAATATTGGAGATGATTTTGAGTTTTATCAAGGTGCTAGTATAGGTGGGAACGATGGTTTGAGAGGATTTCGTTTCCAACGATTTACTGGGAAAACGGCCTATTATCAAAATACAGATTTACGATATAGTTTTAGAAAGCGTAAAACTGGTGTATTGCCTGTAACGCCTGGAATCTTTGGAGGATTTGATTATGGTAGAGTTTGGTTTCCGCGAGATTCTTCAGACAAGTGGCATAATTCTTATGGTGGCGGATTTTTCCTAAATGGGGCTGATATTCTGTCCGCTAACTTTGGATTCTTTAATAGTTCAGATGGCCCACGATTTGCTTTTGGAGTAGGCTTCGGGTTCTAATCAATCTGATAAGAATATAGATTACGTCCTTTAGTTTTAGATTGTTCATCCGCTATTAAAAGAGTACTGTTGTCAACAAAACAAATGGATTCTTGCTGGGTTCTGTGCTTTACATCTATGGTGCGCAGAGTGCCTTTTGTAAAATCATCCGAACTAAAATCAGTAAACAACCATATAAAACCAGAGCCCAGTAACACAACTTTCTTTCCATCAGGAGAGATATCAGCACCAGTGACAGAGCAGAATTGTTGGTCTGTACAGGCGGTAAATTCTCCTATCAATTTTGCTTCATGAGAGCCAACAACGGCTGGAATTTTATAAATAAGGGCCTTTCCAGTATAAGGCCTGGTTCTATTTTTTGTAATGAGATATAGGAAGTTGTCTTTATAAAAGAATGCTTCACAATCAAACATCAATTTTGATTTTTTTGGCGGAAACTTCTTCTGCTCAGGATAATGAAAGCTTATTTTTTCCGCTTTTATTTTTTTGCCAGTCTCATTTTCTGGATTTGGTAATTTATAGATGGAAAGATTTTTTCTGTCATTGGCATTATTTCCAAAATTCCCTATGTAAAGGTTTCCTTCTTTGTCATTCGCCAAATCCTCCCAATCATGGTTTTTAGCATTTTCTACCTTAAATTCCTTCACTAGATTTCCTTTAAGGTTTATGGCGTATAAATGATCTTTATTTCCATTGTCTTCTATTACCCAAGCTGAAGTATTACCAATAGAAACAATACCGGATACCTCACTGAGTTTTGAGGGAAGCTTTCCCAAGTACGTTAAGTCGCCATAGTAAGGTTTTTGGGCACATCCTTGAAGGAACACAAATACTAGGAAAATAGTCAGCTTATTCATTGAGATTCTTTAATTGGCATAAATATTTCTGCTTTCCATTCTAATTCATTTCCTCCTAGACTAGGATTATTATAAAAGACCTCTATCGGTGTATTGATAACTTCAATATCGTTCTTTTGAGCATAATCCAAAAGCTTATACCATGCACGATCAGAGGTTATGTAGTTTCCATTATAAATTGCCTTTATACCTTTTACGCCCTTAAAGTCTTTGTACCTTATTTCATCATTCTTGGGTAAAGAGTCTGACTTTCTTATGGGATAGCAAAAGTTGTATTCAACACTGTCAGTTTCAATATTCCACTTAGTAATTTCAACAAAAGGAGAGCCATTTAGCTCTAGGTTATTTTGTTTTACAAAACCACTTAAAAAAGGATGGTCTCTCATCATTTCAAATGCCTTTTGAGCTTGGAGGCCTCTAACGGTCAGATATGCGCAAAAAGTTGGTTTTATCTCATCCTCTCCAATTATGCTTACCTTAAAGCTTTTGATGTGATTGTTTAGATACTGATTAAAGTTGACAAGATTTTTTTTAGAGCGTTCTTCTATAACCGTTGAGGCAAAAGGAATCATGAGTTTGTTCATGAAACTATTGTTCAAATCCTTAACTCTTACCTTAATTTTTGAGGTAGAATCTGTAATAGGGATGATTTCCCAATCATATTGGACTATGGAATCACCAAATTTTAATTGTTGTTTGATGTTCAATAGTCCATCTTGTTCCAATGGAACACTGGATTGCATTCGTTTATCCCAACTTTTTATGGTTTGATTAATTGTACCAGGAAAAGAGTTGGCTGTAAACGTTATTAGATAATCATTGGGTTTTACAAAAAAGTACCATCCCAAAAAAGCAATAAGAATAGTAGCTGTTACCAAAGAAATTTTTCGTTTCATCAGTACTTAAATTAAATTTTAGGTTAAAGAATTATTGAATCATTTTAAGATTGTCCACAACAAATTTGCCTAAATCCCGTCCTTGCTTTACTCCTACATCCACAGCCTGGCGATAATGGATGCCACCATACATTCTACTTATGGCAGCTTCATCTGCTGCTTGTTTAAAGGAAGTGAAAGAACGCACAGGTAATCCGTAAGGCACTTCAGTATCGTCATCAAAAGCAAAATTTTCTCCAAAAATATTGGTTAGGGTTGTTGCCGCTGCACCAGACACTACACTATGGCCACTGGTATACTCAGGAAATGGAGGCGTTTGTAGAATGGGGACCCAATTCTCATCTATATGTTCGTTAATAAGTGTTTCTGGACGTATTAGATTACTTCTGTATTTTTCATCCCAGCAACTTATAAAAGCATCGACCATGGCAATTGATGCTTTGGTATAAGCGTAAACCGTTTTGTTTACGTCTGCATTTGATTTTCTACTTGCAATTTTTGTAATACCAATCCAATGCGCTCCAGGGGTTATTTTTTTGGTTGCAAACATTAAGTGCCCCCTAGTCACGGATACATAGGGATTGCAATCCCAAAATTGGGCAATCTCAACTTCTTCTGAATCATCCCCAGCGGAAGTTATTTGATTACTAATGTCATAGACCTCCTTTAGTTCTTTAAAGAAATCCGAATCTTCTTCCATGGAAAATGGAGGAGGAGGAGAAGGCTTAAACTGACTGGCAGAATCTATTACTAAAGGTCTTATTTTGTTCCAATGTGGCTCAATTCCGGCCATGTACGACGGTGGCGTAGGTTGCCATCTTGATGGATTATCAGTGTCAACTGTAAACTTTGGCATGGTTCGGGTTTGGTTGTAATTGTCACCGTTCATCCATTCTGCAATATGCTCCGCAACCTCCAGTCCGTATGTTTTTGAACTATTGAATTCTTTTGCATTTTTACGCTCCCATATAGTATAAAGACTATCGCGATAAGCTTCAATCCTATCTTCAGAAAAAATAAGGCGCTTACTTAATTCTATATGCGCTATTAATGCAGCCAATTCATGATTGATAACGTCTCCTTCTTTGGGAGCAGGGATAGCTTTTAAGTCTCTAACCTGATTGGCTAATGATAGGTATTCATTTTCTTGTGAGGCCAAGATTTCATAAGCAGCGATATTTGGATAAGCAAATATTCTACTTGCCACTGGCGGCGAAAAAATATCATGTATCATTACTTCTGTTACCTTGTCAACTGAACCATGAAAATCTTCAGGTGTTATAGTAATGGGTTTACTTTCTTCCGTGCAAGAAAAAAGAAACGTAGCGAATAGAAGTAGTAAGCCGATTTGTCCTTTCATCATCAAATAGTTTTAATTCTGTACCCTATATATCTGGGCTTTATCGTTATTAAGCGTTACCAATAGATAAGTTCCGCTATTGGTTGCGACTATATTTAGGTGTCTTATTGATTTTTGTGCAAGATCTAAGCCCAATCTATCACCCAAAATTATATCTTTTTCATTAGTTATCAATGCTCCCGGAAAAGAATCGAACCTTCCTTGAAAAGGTGTGACGCCGAAATAGTTTCCAGCTACTAAAACCTCATTTTTAGAATCGCCATTAAAATCATGGGATAAAAAGGATTTAATTGGAGAAACTTGTAGCTCCGCTTTAAAGGGTACAAAAGTGAATGTATTACCTACATTCTTCAAATAGCCAGAACGCAGCTCATGAACCTCTAAGACTTTTGCCTTGACAAGGACTTTTTTGTCAAAAAGTTGCTCCATGGTTTTCCCTGCAAACTCTTTATAGGTATTGAACTTTTTTCTAAGAAAGACCAATTGTCCTGATAATTCGTCCAGCCCCAGAATAGGATAGTATTTTCCATTTTTTTGCGTGGCAACAATAGTTTCCGTACTTCCGTTTTCATCAAAATCGGAGAAAAACATTTTCATAGGAGCTGTTTCAGACGCGCTAAATTTTGAGTTGGAACCCCAATTGCCAAGCAAGTAGTCCATATCTCCGTCGGAATCAATATCAAAAGGGTGAATAGCTTGCCAAAGACCTTTTAACGGACTATCCAGAAGGTCTACTGCACTAAAACTCCCATTGGAATTTTTATAGAATTTAGGAGCCATCCACCCTCCTATTAAGATCAAATCGTTTTGGCCATCATTGTCAAAATCCGTCCAAATAGCATCTGTGACCATTCCAGCATTTTGGAATGGGGCATTTTCCATTATTGAAAAATTGCCACCTTCATTTAGCAATATGTATGAATTGGGAATCTCTCCGAATTTGGATGTAACAGTACTGGCACCCACAAAAAGATCTAAATCACCATCGTGGTCAAAATCATTTGCTTTAACAACGGAAACATTTTCAAATAAATCTGGCAAATTGGATTTTCTAAAAGTAGAATCCTTTTTAGTAAAATAACTATCTAGTAAAGGTTTTGCCTTTCCTGAGAAATCTGCCCCGCCTGAACCTAAAAAAACATCATTCTTTCCGTCTCCATTCAAATCTTTTATTAGTGCAACCACATCTTCTTTAACCGAATCTTTTTGTAGCTCAAGAAAATTTTGCTCCACAAATGATGTATCCTGTTGCACATAAATTTTAGAAGGAAAGAACTTTGATCCCCCAAAGAAAATATCTTCTTTTTCATCCCCATTTAAATCTCCTATCGCAGTTGCCGGACCTAAATCGGATACACGGTAAGGAATGAGTTTTTCTCTATTAAAGTCGATATGATTGTCCTCTATATGTGTAAAATCTATCCCCAAATTATCATCTACTTTTTTGAAAAGCATTTTAGCTTTGGATTTAATCGATTTGTAACTAAATGGTTTGGGATTATCCAGCTTTACCTCTAAGGTTTGATTGGCGGCAATGTCTTTAAGAGTTTGATATGACTTATCTGGCCAAACAATTTTTATTGAGTCAACCTTTTGGGTATTTCCGTACCCAAAGTGTATTACCGGCTCTGAACTCGACTGAAACCCTCGACTGGTATAGAGCTCTTTATATTGCAGTATACCTTTGTGGTAAGAATAGACTTTTGTTCCAATAGCAAAAGGATTCTTTTCTTTAAACTTGGGTTGAATCTTAAGATAGTTTGCACTTGCGTTGGTCTTATTTATATAAATGGTGGCAGGTGAGTTTATGTTATTGGTAACCAAATCCAAATCTCCATCGTTATCCAAATCCCCGTATGCAGTAGCACCTGATATTAAGGTGTCCTTGGTAATCCAATGGTCAGATTTGTTTTCAAATTGAAGATTTGTACTGCCTTTAAAAACAACATTATTTATTGCTCCAGAAGGCATTAGATTAAGTGCCTCTTGGTCTACAAGTTTAGTGTTGTCCAGTTTCTTCTGAATCTGTTCGTTGGAAATAAAACGGATGTAATCTAAATCATTAGGACGTTTTGGAATTCCGTTGGAAACAAACAAGTCCTGTTCTCCATCTTGATTGTAATCTCCAAACAGTGCGCTCCAACTCCAGTCAGTGGCCGCAATCCCACTAAGCAATGCAGTCTCTAGATAGTTGCCGCTGGGTCGGTTTACATAAAGCATGTTTCTTGTAAATTGATAATGATATCCGTAACGCTCAATACGAAGTCGTTGAACTTGAATATTATCATCCCCTTCTGAAGATTTTAACGGGGTTTCATCTTCCGGAAGCATATCCAAAGAAATAAAATCCGGCAAGCCATCATGATTAATATCAGCAACATCGCTCCCCATAGAGAACCTGCTTGTATGTCCAAAGTGTTTTCTAAGACTTTCGGTAAACGTTCCATCACCATTATTTAAATAGTAATAATCATCTTCATGAAAGTCATTTCCAATATAAAGATCTGGATAACCGTCTAAGTTAAAATCGGAAACGGCTATACCCAACCCATATCCATTGATTCCGCCATAGATTCCTGCTTCTTCACTGACTTCAGTAAATTTCTCCCCATCATTTCTAAGCAGTTTATCTCCCGTTTCAAAATTCCGTGTATAGCGCAGATCAACTCTACCAAACGATTCTTGGGTATGCACTGCATGGTTTAATAAGTAAAGGTCCAAATCCCCATCTAGGTCATAGTCCAAGAAAGCAACAGAAGAACTGTACGAATCAAAATCCAATCCATATTTTGCAGCACTTTCTGAAAACGTATTGTCGCCATTATTAATGAACAGCTCATTATGGCCCTCAAACCCATTGATTCCAACTGCGGCACACACGTAAATATCCAAAAAACCATCTCCGTTTACGTCTCCCATTACGGTACCGGTATTCCATGAACTCTTCCCTTGAATACCTGCAGTTTCAGAAATATCCTCAAACTTTAGTCCACCTTTATTTAAATACAATGCGTTTTTTACCTGATTTCCTGAAAAGAAAATATCTGGCAGACCATCATTGTTGATATCGCCAATAGCAACTCCACCACCGTTATAAAAATAGAGGTAGTCCAAAATGTTTAGATCATCTGATTCCGTTAGGGTATTGGTAAATGTAACCCCAGTATCTTCGGCAGATGGGTTTGAGAAAAGCTCACCTTCTTTTTTTCCACAACCTATAACAACCAGGAAGAGGAGTGATAAAGAAATGTATTTATTCATTTTGAATTTTTTCTAAAAACAAAGGGGCGGAATTATTCATCCCAACCATATAATATTCCTTTTTATTGATCATTAGTTTTTTGATGCTCCTAGCTGGACCGGGAATGTTAACCCCCATATTTTTTGCCCATTGAAAACCATTTTCCCCAAAACGCAAAAGTATGCCATGTGATGCATCCATCCTACCTAGCTGAGTGCTAATTTCATAGTTGTTGCCAACGGCAAGAATATCTTTATGACCATCCTTGTCAAAATCATCTACAATCATGTCGTTGATTGTAGAAACCTGAGCCATGGTGGGTAATTTAATTTTTTTGAAAGTGTTACTTCCAATATTTTCAAAATAGCAACTAGAAAGTTCGTAAACCTTTTTCTGCAGCGCATTTTTAAGATTCTCAGAACCAAAGAGGTCTTCCAGGGAGGCTTTTGCAAAGCTTTCGTAAGAAAGGAACTTCTTGTTTAAAAAAGGCATTTGTTTTACCAGTTCATCTTTAGATGCAAAAGGTGTTTCTTTTTCATTATAGAAATAAGTGACTAATGGTTCTATAGAACCGTTATCATCAAAATCGCGACTGTAAAGGGTAATCGGATTTTCGGTAGATGCTTTTAACTTACTATTGTTCCCCCAGTTTCCTACTACCAAGTCCAAATCCCCATCATTGTCAAAATCTTCAGCAATGATAGAACTCCAAAGGCCATGGGTTTTGTTCAAACCGTTGTTTGAAACCAGTTCCATTTTTTTACCATCGTTCATGAAAACAGAAATTGGCATCCATTCCCCAACTGCTATAAGATCTTTAAACCCATTACCGTCCAAATCTGTCCAGATCATATCCTTCACATTACCTATGGATTTAAAACTAGGGCAAACACTTGCTGTAACATCTTCAAAAACCCCACTTCCATTATTTTTAAACAGATATTGTGTTGCGGTAGTTCCAAATTGCTGCGGTACTTGGTCAGAGCTAATACAGATGTCCGTATGGCCATCTCCATCAAAATCAACTGCGGTAACTTTAGAGGCATTGAGCTCAACTCCCTTAAATGCTTCTGGGTCTTTTAAAAATATTCCATTTTGATTAAGGTAAAGTCTTGGTTGTATTCTATTGGAGGATTTAAACTCATTACCCGCACTTACTACCACTAAATCTTGAAAGTCATCACCATTGGCATCAAAAAATACATGTGAAACGTCCTCATTGAATGCATCTGTGGAAAAAACATCGCTTTGTTCTTCTATAAATACCCTTTCAACAGTTTGGAGATAGAGTTTAGATGCCTGCGCTTTTGCTCCCGAAATAAAAATGTCCTGAATGCCATCATTGTTTACATCAGCTACCGAAATAGAAGGTCCTTCATTTGTATTGGCAAAAGGTGCCAAGGGAGCTCTGTCAAAATCATAAGTAGATTGTTCTTTATGAACAAAAGAAATGAGACTATCCTTTTTAATAAATATTGAAGGCTTAGCACTATTCCTTTCGGCATAAAAATTACCACTTGCATTCTTTTCTTCAACTTCTAGAGCTCCTGAGTTGACAAATTCAAGTTTTTGGTATTTTCCAGTGGGCCAAATAACTGTAAGTGATGCTAAAATGGAATCCTTGCCTATTCCCAGGTGGAGTGTATTGGGAACAGCAGATAAGTACCCTCTGCTCACATAGTTCTCTTGAGCTAAAGTCCCAGTTGTAGTCTGTGCAATAAGTTTGGCGCCAATGCCAAACGTATTTTCTTTATCCCCTTTAAAAGCTATTTTAATAGAGTTGTGATTTGGTTTTGAGTCAAGAGTATTTTCAAGAATAAAAGCTTCATCATTCACATTATTGACTACCAAATCCAAATCCCCATCATTATCCAAATCTACATAGACGCAACCATTGCTGTATGAATCCTCTTTGTTTGACCAAGAATCGGTGACATTTTGAAAGGTCAGGTCGCCATTATTTTTAAAGAAATAATTTGGGACCTTTTTTTCTGGCAGTTCATTGATAAAGGCCATTTCCTTTTCTGACATTCCCTCTTCAATCTGTTTCTGAATTTTATCATTGGCTATAAAACTGATAAAGTCCATGTCATTGGTTGCTCCCTTTATTCCATTGGAAATGAAGATGTCTTTGTAACCATCGTTATCAAAATCGGCAAAAAGAGATCCCCATGACCATTCTGAAGCGGAAATACCACTCAAATTGGCTATTTCACTAAAATTTGTATTCCCTAAATTAAGGTGTAGCGTGTTTTGCATGTATTGCGGAGCAAAACCGTTTTTCAAGTATTGTTGATATACCGGAAAAGCATATTCAAGGCCAGAGGTTTTGTAGGTCTCCAAATTCTCTGGTAGCATATCCAAAGAAATAATGTCAGTTAAACCATCATTATTAATATCCGCAATGTCGTTACCCATAGAGAAATGGGAAGTGTGCCCTAACTTGGTTTCATCCTCAGAAATCACCTCTTTAAAAGTTCCATTCTTTTGGTTGATGTAGAGGTAGTCATTTTCAAAAAAATCGTTGCCCACATATATGTCAGCATACCCATCATTATTAATGTCACTAACTCCCAACCCAAGACCATATCCAATACCACCTTGGAAAATTCCAGCTTCAGCTGAAACATCAACAAAATTTCCATTGTCATTTCTATACAGAATATCGCCGGAAAGCGGGTCTATTTGCTTTCTCTTTATTCCCTTTCCATACGATCTATTGGGACTTACGGAATGATTGAGCAGGTACATATCCAAATCTCCATCTATATCATAGTCAAAAAATGCCGCTTGTGTAGAGAATCCTGAGAAATCAAGATTGTATTTAGATGCTTCCTCTTTAAAAACAGGCACTCCTTTTTCATCAACGCCTTGATTAACATAAAGCAGATTCTTTCCTTTTATTTTTTTATAGTTGCCAACCTTGCATATGTAGATATCCAATAGGCCATCGTTGTTAACGTCAACATGGGTTACGCCTGTTGTCCACCCATCACTATTGTTAACGTTCGCAGCATTAGTGATATCTTCAAACTTAAAGTTCCCTTTGTTCATGTAGAACTTGTCCGCTCCTTGGTTTGATGTAAAATAAAGGTCAGTTAAACCGTCATTATTAAAATCACCAGCAGCAACCCCCGCACCATTATAGTAGTAGAGATACGTAAGAATATTGAGTTCTGGGGTGTCCCTGAGCTCGTTTTTGAAAGTTATACCAGTATGTGATGCAGGTAGTTTTTTAAAAAAGCTTTCTGAGCTGTTTTTAGAACAACCAACACCAAGCAAAATAGCACTAAAGAAAATCCAGTAGATTCTTCTCATTTCATCAAAATAGGGGGTAAGATAACCATTCCCCTAGTAACAAAGAAAACCGAATTAGTTAATGTTTTATAGAAACATATGTAACATATTTTGATGATTATATGGCATCTTAATATAGGAATTGCTGTTTTGATAAATAATCCAATATATTTATAAACTACAAACCAACTGAACAGACCAACATGTTAGGAATATTATCTTTTCTGGGCTTTACTATTTTGGTAGGGGTCATTGCCTATTTGGCTACTAGAAGTACTGATGAAAAATCATCTGATGGATATTTTTTGGGAGGAAGGAGTTTAACGGCAGGTGTCATTGCAGGATCTCTTTTGCTAACAAATTTATCAACCGAGCAAATAGTTGGTTTAAATGGAAGCGCCTACACAGATGGTTTGTCTGTTATGGCTTGGGAAACCTTGGCGGCCATTGCTATGGTGATTGCGGCCATATTCCTGTTGCCCAGATACTTAAAAGGTGGCCTAACTACTGTCCCACAGTTTTTGGCCGAAAGATTTGATGTTACTACCAAAACGATTACTTCGGGGTTGTTTTTAACGGGTTACGTTGTAGTATTATTACCTGTAATTCTGTATTCTGGATCCGTAGCCATTAGTGGTATGTTCAATGTTCCAGAATTATTAAATGTTTCAGATAAAACCGCCCTTGTAATTTGTATTTGGGGAATTGGAGTCATTGGTTCTATTTACGCTGTATTTGGCGGGTTAAAAGCGGTCGCTGTTTCAGATAGCATTAATGCTATTGGATTAATGATCGGGGGATATTGATACCTGTATTTGGATTGATGGCTATTGGTGATGGTAGCGTATTTTCTGGATTGGATACATTGATGTCCACAAATCCAGAACGATTTGATTCTACGGGTCAACATGGACAAGAAGTGCCTTTTGCAACTATTTTTACTGGGATGATGTTGGTTCAACTGTTTTATTGGGGAACCAATCAGCAGATCATTCAAAGAGCTCTTGGAGCAAAGAGTTTAGCCGAAGGACAAAAAGGGTTGTTATTGGCTTCCTTTTTAAAAATATTGGGTCCGCTAATTTTAGTATTACCAGGAATGATAGCGTATCATTACTTTGATGGAAGTCTGGAATCTAGCGATATGGCATATCCTGCACTCGTAGGGGCTGTATTGCCCAAATATTTGGTTGGTTTTTTTGCTGCTGTACTGTTCGGTGCCATTCTAAGTTCGTTCAATAGTGTATTGAACAGTTCTGTAACTCTTTTTGGAATCGATATTTATAAACAGCATATCAATAAAGAAGCTTCAGAAATTAAGGTGGTTAAGTATGGAAAGGTATTTGGAGTTTGTCTGGCTTTGGCAGCCATGTTTATAGCACCTTTGATTGCTAAGGCGGGCAGTTTGTTCAACTATTTGCAAGAAATAAACGGAATCTATAACATTCCTATACTCACCATCATAGTTGTTGGCTATTTGACCAAACGGGTTCCTGCGATAGCGGCTAAAATTGCCATATTTTTAGGCTCTGGACTTTATATTATCAGTCAATTTATAGTTGGGCCTACTATGGTAGATAAAGCATTGGAAACTGCAAAAGCTTCAGGAATAACGGATGAAGCTGCCTTAAAAATTGTTGAAGCTGATGCCTATCCTCATTTTTTACATGTAATGGCCATACTCTTCTTGTTAAATGCTGGAATTATGCTGATAATTGGTAAGTTCTATCCTAGAAAGGAAGCCTTTGTTCAGAAGTATACCAAACAAGTAGAAATAACGCCGTACAAGTATGTAAAACAAGCGGGAGCGATTGTTTGTCTTATCGTGATCGGAATCTATATTTATTTTGCTAAATAAGCTAGATAAAGGGTTATTTTTCCAAGGAATACCATTCAATATCCGTGAGCACCTCGCGACGACCTTTCTTCTGAGGAGCGTAGTTAATTGCAAGATAATTGACAATGGCTTCCTCTTGATTGCCCAAGTCCCATAAATTCTGGGTTTCCTGCATCCAACGAATGGTAGCAACCCAACCTTCTTTGGTCATTCTATTTTGCGTGACCAGTTTGGCAGAATGACAATTGGTGCAATTTTGAATTACCTCGGTAAGTCCTTCTGCATCCACAAAACCTGTGGCAACGTGAATCCCGTTTTCAATCTTTCCTTCAACTTCAGGGATGGTTATTATTGCTGTTTCTTCTGGTTCATTTTGAAGAATAGAAGGATTCAAAGCCACGTAAATAAATATAAAAACAGCAAAGGCAATCAAACCAAAAGCGGCGATGAGTTTTTGGTAAAGGCCGCGTACTTGTTTTTTAAATTCGTTTTCGGAGGACATGACTAAATTACCTTAATTGCAATTCTATGACAGGCATTGTTTAGATACCCTTTTGGATTCCATCCAGGTAGAAGCATAGGTTGGCCAACGCCTTGGGAATCCGTGGCCCTTGCCCAAACTTCATAATATCCTTTTTTAGGAAAACCACTGATTTTTGCTGAAAAATGCTGCCATGCCAAACGATTAACCGGTTCTTCAATGGTGCAGCTGTTCCAAGTAGATCCAAAATCTATGGAATACTCCATTTTAGAAACATTCAATTCACCTGCCCAGGCATGACCTCTAATATTTAAGGATTGCCCTTCTTTGATCATAGCCCCAGATTTGGGGTAAGTAATCAATGACTTTACAGGCATAGACTCAATAATGCACATATCCTCATCTGCAACTTTTTCGCCGGGAGCAACAGGTTCACATGGAACGCGGTAGGAAGTGCCGGTCATCTTGGCACCATCGTGTTCCTTGTTCCTGATGCTAATCCTGTTGACCCATTTTCCTGAAGTAGATGCGGGCCAACCACCTGAAACTAACCTTAGTGGATAACCGTGCGCCAATGGAATATCTTCACCATTCATTTTAAATGCCAACAATGTTTCATCTTGCTGGGCTTTGGCAATGGGAACACCTCTAGAAATAGGTTCTTTTTCTGGATTTCTGCTTAAATGTATATCCGCAGCATGGTATCCAATGTATACAGCATCACTTTTAATACCAACATCTTCCAGCACATCTCTTAGACGAACCCCAGTCCAATTTGCACAGGATACAGCACCAATAGTCCATTGATTCCCCTTTGCTGGTGGATTGAACTCACTACGGCCATTTCCGCCGCACTCTAAAGTAAGTTGGTAGGTGTATTGTTGAAACTTGGATTTTAATTCTGATAAGGAATAGGTTTTACTTTTTTGAACAGATTCACCATCAATGGTCAATGACCAGTTATTTGCATCTATATTTTCCGGAATCAACCCATTGTTCCTAATAAACATGAACTTATTTGGCGTGATTTTGTCATCTAAAAGATGCGCTTTTGCTTCAATGTTCCATGGCTTGGTGTTAAGAACCGTCATGTCAGAGTCCTTTTGAAACAGTTTGAAAGGGTCTGGATCTTGAAGCGCCAATGGTTTATATCCTAAAGGAATTGTACTCCCAAAGACGATTTCGGTTCCTAGGATAGCACTAAAAGTGCCCAAGGTTCCTTTACTAATGAAACTACGTCTTTTCATTATCTATTTTAGTGAAATATGATGTGTAATGCGATTAATGATAATGCCATTCCAATACCTGCTTTGGCAAGCATGGGCGAAGCTGGTTCAGGCTTTAATTTGTCTTTAATAAATCCAGTTCTTGATCCTAACCAAATAATTACAAATCCAATTATAATGACCCACATGGCTCTAACAAAATAGTTCATGTCTGGGAAATATTCTAAAAAGAAGAATTGTAAAGGAACTGTGGCCGCAAATCCGAACAGGGCAATTCTGTGTTTTGGAAAGGCCAGGAATGCAGCAGCACTTATTAAGACCACGATACCACAATTAATAAAATACCTTAATTGATTAAGTGTGTGGGTAAAGGCTGCGCCAGGATCCTGGAACTTTAGGTACAGCAATACAACACCAATGATTGAACCAGAAATAAAAGCTATTAAAATAGCGTTTTTGCCAGATCTAACCACTTGTTGGTCAGATGCTTTTTTGTTTACATATACTTTGTAAATATCTATGGACCACAAAGTAGCCAATGAGTTAAATGTGGAATCCACTGTACTCATTAATGAGGCGAACAAAGCACATAAAATAAGACCTTTGACTCCTACCGGAAGGTAAGTGTTCACTAAATATGGAAAAGCGGCATCTGGTTCCGGTAATCCGTTTTCTCCTAAAATGCCAACCAATGCAATTCCAGGTAAAATAATAATGGCAGCCATAAAATATTTCATAAGCCCTCCTACCATTAATCCAATTTGAACATCTTTCAAGCTTTTGGCAGCCAATGAACGTTGTACAACTGACTGGTTTGCACACCAATAATTAATATTTAATAGGAAAGCGCCAAAAATATGTGTCCAAGGTAACGTATCATGGTCCGCAGGTAAGTGAAGGTGCATTAAATCACCTGTTTTGGTATAGAGTTCAGACCAACCTCCTAGATGATATATTGCGATGAACAATACTACGACACCACCTGTCAAAAGAATTGCAAATTGAATGACATCTGTTCTAACTACAGCAGCTAACCCTCCAAAATAGGTATAAGTCGCTGAAAAAAGACCCAAGAAAACAATCAGTATTGCTATTCTTATTAATCTATCTTGATGTATAAAGGATAGGAAATCTCCAAAGACCAAATCTACCGAGTAAGCACCCCAAAATAATGCGGCACCCAATGTTATGGTTGAGAACAAAAGTATGTTTGAAGCTGAATATAATAGAGCAACCGTACTGCCCAATCTTGTTTTGATAAATTGGGTAATTGTGATAATCTTTTCCCTTAAATACATGGGGACAAAGATGAATGCGGCCAAAAGTAAGCCTTGTATCGCGTTGATTTCAAAATTTGCCTGCGCTAATCCATACAAATAGGCGGAACCCATAAAACCAAGGAACTGATATCCTTGGACATTGGTGGCAATAGTTGAGAATGCAATTGAAGGCCAACGGAGGTTTCTTCCACTAAGAAAGTATTCTTCTGTAGTTGCTTCTTTTGAAGTTCTTCCTGTAATCGCCGTAACGAATACAATAATGAAATAAGCACTGACAATTAGTAAATCAATCATAGACTATGCAATTAGATGAGTTAATTCCACAGCACAAGAATCCAAGTTGTAATCTAACATAATTGGTTTGGTATTAGTGGTTGGTTATGGAATAATTCTTAATTATGTAATATACTATTTTGTTTCTAAAATCAGCACTTAAGTGGCTGTTAAATACGTACTCCGCCAGCTAACGGACTCATTGGTTCTTCTTCTGTTACCTTTCCTTGTGCTATTGGCATAGAAAATGTCTTCAGGCGCGGCAAAACCAATTTGGCAAATCGCTCACATTCTTCTTTATGTGGATATCCTGAGAAAATAAATGCTCTAATTCCCATATCCATGTAGCGATTTAATTTTTCTACAATTTGATCAGGGTTGCCAACAAGTGCCGCTCCACATCCAGAACGTCCTCTACCTATTCCTGTCCACATATTAGGCTCCACATAGCCATCATCTTCTGCAATTTCACGCATTTCTGCCTGTCTGCTAACACCATATGACTTTGCATCCAAAGCTCTTTCACGCATTTCCTTTCCTTGTTCTACACCTAATTTTGAAACAATACTGTCAGCATATTCCCTTGCTTCTTCTTCGGTTTCCCTTACCACCACATGAACACGAAGACCAAAATCTACTTTACGTCCGTAGGCGGCGGCTTTGGCACTCATATTTTCCATTAGTTTTCTGAGATTTCCTTCTGTTTCGGGCCACATGAGGTATACATCACAATGCTCGGCACACAAATCAACTGCAGCTGGGGAGTAGCCTCCAAAGTACAGTAGAGGCCCTCCATTTTGATAGGTTTTTGCTGGTGAGGAAGATATTTTCATTTTATAAAATTGACCGTGATAATCAATTTCATCCTGAGTCCATGCTTGTTTTAAAATTTCAATGACTTCTCTGGATCTTTGGTAACGATCTTCGGATGACATTTCTTCCCCAGGTAGTGGAGAGGAGATAATATTTATGGTAAATCTTCCCTTAAGGATGTGATCAATAGTAGCTAAGGTTCTACCTAACATGGCCGGATGAACTTCACCACATCTCACCGCAGCTAACAAGTTAATTTGCTCGGTCATGGGAGCGACGGCAGAAACAAATGGAAGGGTATCCTGCCCAACCTGATAAGAAGATGGACACAAAATGTTTCGGAATCCATTTTTGTCGGCAGTTAACAAAATTTCAGATGTATTTTCAAATGTACTCTTGTGATCCATGCTGCGCTCACCCAAATAGCGATCATCACCATTACAAATGGGGGCAAACCATGATACTTCTGCTCCTTCTAAATGTGGAGACCTAATTTCTATTTTGGAATTTTCCATTACTCGTTCTTTATATTTTGTTTAATCTATTTCTCTTCCTAAGGCAGCTTCCCAGAGCATATACCATTCTTCATGAGTCAGCGATATGTCCAATGCTTTGTACGCCGCCTGAATACGTTCAATTTTTGAAGTTCCCAAAACAGGAACTATACCTGCAGGATGTTTTCTAAGCCAAGCGTAAAGAACCTGATCCATAGCTGCATTATATTTTTTGGCTAGCACCGCCAAGGTTTTTTGAATATTCTTGACTTTACTGTCCGTACTGTCTTTAAAAAGCAACCCTCCACCCAATGGAGACCAAGCGGCCGGGATCACTTTAAGTTTTTGACATTGATCTAAAGTACCATCTTCAAAAGCGTTTCGTTGTAAAAGTGAAATTTCAACTTGATTGGTAACTAATGGAGTCAATGAGTTTAGTAAATCAAATTGTGAAGGTGAAAAATTAGAAACGCCAAAAGCCAACACTTTTCCTTCTTTTTTTAACTTGGAAAATACTTCAGCAATTTCGTAAGGATCAATGAGATAATCTGGTCTGTGCAACAGCATTACATCTATATAATCCGTTTGTAAACTAGCTAACGATTTCTCTACTGATGCTTCTATATGATCTGTAGTTAAATCGTATGATTTTATTTTATGTTCTGGACGATTCTCAGAAACCAATTTTATACCACACTTAGTGGTAATTCTCATTTTTTGCCTTAGGTCTTTTCTTGATTTAAGCACATGGCCAAAGTCTTTTTCGGTAGTGTAATGACCATAGATATCTGCATGGTCAAAATCTATAAATCCTAAATCCAAACACCCTTCAATAAAGTGTTCATATTCGGGAGTGGAAAGATTACTTCCCCATGTTCCCAAACGCATGGTGCCAATTATATATGGGGAAATACTGTCTTTTGTCAGTTTCATGTCTATTAAATGATGGGTGTGAACGTCCAAATTTAAATAAATTAATGATAAATGTAAACGTTTACATTGTAAAAATTCATAATTTTACCCCTTAAATATTAAGTTTAATTTCTTTTATCATTTGAATGATTACAATTATCTCAGGATCGAATAGGAAAAACAATAAAACTTTGCACTTTGCCAAGTATGCTTTTGAGAAGCTTCAGTTGGAGTTTGAAGGTGAGGTCAGATTTTTAGATTTATCAGAACTTGAAGGAAATGTTGTCTATGATAACATGTACAAAGACTCAGATCAGCCAAAGATGATTCAGCACATACAGGATACTTACTTTATACCATCTACTAAGTTTTGGTTTTTTATTCCAGAATATAATGGCAGTTATCCGGGTATTGTCAAGTTACTTTTGGATGCGATGTCGACTCGGGAATACAAACCGAGCTTTGCGGATAAAAAGGCCTGTATTACGGGAATAGCATCTGGAAGAGCTGGTAACTTAAGAGGAATGGATCATTTGGCGGAAGTATTAAACCATTTGGGAATTCATGTGCATCCCAATAAAAATCCTATTTCTTCAATTTTCAAACTACTGAATTCGGAGGATAATTCCCTTAACCAAGACACCGAGGAAACTATTCAAAAACAGATAAAACAGATTTTGGAATTTTAAATCTATTTGGTAGAATCACGTATTATTAATCTGGGGAATAGCACTTTGGTTTCAGGGCTAATATTTTCCTCCTGCAGATTTTTAAGGACCAAATTGGCGGCCAATTCCCCCATTTGTGAGCATTCCTGATCTATTGTGCTAATTTTCGGCTCCGTTAGATTGGTAAAATCAGCATTTCCAAAGGCTATAAGCTTGATGCTCTCAGGGACTGCTATGTCTAGTGTTTTAAAAAGGTTTAAAGCATGCAGTCCAATTTCATCGCCAAAGGCAAAAACCCCATCGATGTTTGGGTTGGCTTTAAGTGTTTTTTGAAGAATCTCTATATCATTTTTAACATCGGTGGTAAGCTCAATAGTAGCAGACTTGGTAGCTTTATTTTTTGAAATAGCATCCATAAACCCTTTTCTTCTTTTGTTGAAGATTGAAACGTTTGCGTCACCGGCAATATGAACAAGGTTCTTGCAGCCTTGAGTTATTAAATGCTCCGTTGCAAGAAAGGCGCCTCTATAATCATCTAGGGTTACGGAATTTATTTGCTTTAGGTTTGGGACCCTATCAAAAAAGATTACCGGTACCTTACTGTCCAATATTTTTTGAATAAGAGAAAAGTCGGTTGTTTCTTTAGAAATGGATATCAATATGCCTTCAACTTTCAATTTTAAAAATGAATTTAACGCTTCATTTTCCTTTTCTTGTGATTCATGGGACTGTGAGATAATAATGTTGTACCCAGAATCACTGACAATTTTCTCTATTCCATTAATAATCCCACTAAAAAAGAAATTGTTTACCTCAGGAACGATTACCCCAATGATTTTACTTTTTCCACTGCGTAATGCAGCTGCCATAATATTGGGTTGGTAATCCAAATCTTTAGCGGCTTTTAGTACTTTTTCCCGCGTCTTTGGTGATACCAAATGGCTTTCATTGAAAACTCTAGAAACAGTTGCCAATGATAGTCCAGTAATTTTGGCGATTTCTTTTATTCCGGCCATATAAATCAACCATTAAGATTGTTCATCGTCTTTTCAACAGAATGTTAAAAAAGATCAGATGTAATTTAAAACATAAAGTAAGGATACAACACCTAAAACGATCCAAGTAAAAATACCAACAATTAAAATATTGAAGCCAAGTTTTTTTAGCTGTGCTATATTAATCTGTAGGCCAATTAAAAAAAGTGTGAAAATCAATGCTTTTCTGGCAACCCAAACAATTTGCTCACTAAAGAGTTCTGCAGATGGTACGTAGGAGTTGATGAGCATGGCCCCAATGAAACCAAAAATAAACCATGGAAAGGCAAATTTTTCTTTGGAATTTGAACCAAAGGATATAATCAACACCAATGGGATTATCCATAAAGTCCTTACCAATTTGGTAGTAGTGGCAACATTTAATGCTATTTCTCCGTAAACTTCTGCAGCACCTACAACTGAACTTGTATCGTGTATTGCTATGGCACTCCAGGTTCCAAATTGTACTTGGCTTAACTCAAAATAATGGCCTATGTATGGGAAAATGAACAATGCTATTGCATTGAGTAAAAATACAATTGCAAGTGAGATTGAAGTCTGGGAAGAGTCTGCCTTTAAACTTGGACTAACGGCAGCAATAGCACTACCTCCACAAATAGCTGTACCTGAGGCTACTAATATGGTCGTTATTCTTTCTGATTTTAGAATTTTTCCGATTGCAAAGGCAATTATAAAAGTACAGACAATGGTAATGAGGGTAATAAAAAAACTATTTGAACCTACTTCTATGGCTTGTTTCATATGAATTCCAAAACCCAGACCCACAACAGATAATTGTAAAAGGGTTTTTTGAAACTTCTTGCTTTTTAGAATAATATCTTGGTCAGCGATTTTGAAGATTCCGCAAATCATACCAACTGCCAATGCTAGAGCGGGAGATATAAACCCAAGTAGGGTTCCAATCAGCACTAAGGCAATTAATATGTATGTGGCTGTTTTTGAAAGCATTCTGAACGAACGCAAAACTACAAATAAAAATGAAAACGTTTACATTTTATTTGAACCCTCCAAATTATTGATTGTAGCTATAAATTTTTGGCTTTTCATTATTAATGCCAACAAAAAGGAATTCTTTACCATTCTTGTCCTTAAAAGGAAGAAGGTGTTTGATCTCGCCTCGCACATAAAACCCGGATTCGCTATAGGGTACCCACTCAAAATCTCCATTTTCTTTTGATAACAGTACACTACCATAACTAGCATCAAGCCTGCTATATTGGGGTTTAAAATCGTAGTTATTACCTCCCAGTATTATATCTGTCCTACCATCGTTATTTACATCTGTGCAATTGATATCGCAGACACATGAGAATTGGGTCTCTTTTGGGAGTCGTTGTATCTCAAAATTTCCATTTCCATCATTTAATGCTATTACACTTTCTGTGGTATTAACTTCTTTGATAATGGAATTTTTTAGAATGTCAGAATCTAGAAGCTCATCAATGCTCTTTGTGGCATAATCTGAAAATTTGAGGTTTTGTTTCTTTAGGGAAACAAGTTGGTTAGTCAGTTCTCGTTTCATTGAAACAGGAACATCTCTATTTTCAACACTTCTTGTCACGATTTGTTCAATAGTTCCATTATCATCAAAATCATTGATGAACATTTTAGAGGGGCTTTCCGTAGTTGCATTATATACCGAATTGCTTCCTTGGTTGCCGAGTATTAAATCAATATCTCCATCATTATCCAGATCTTTAGAGTAAACTGTATTCCACCAACCCAGTAAACTGTCCAAGGAACTCGCTAGTGGACTAAGTCTTCTTCCATTGTTCTTGAAAATTTTAGGGGACCCCCAATCAGTAGTTAGAACAAGGTCTTTTTTAGAATCTCCATCTATATCCGCCCATTGGGCGTCTGTAAGCATTCCAACATTTTTTAAATGGAAGGCTTTACTTTCTGTTACATCTGAAAAATTACCACTTCCATCATTTTCTAAGAACAAATGCTCAGGATTTACGCCATAGATACCAGGAACACTTCTACTTCCTATGAATAAGTCATCATCGCCATCCGCATCAAAATCGTATGGAGCTATTATTGAAACATTGGTATTAAGACTCTTTAAGTTATTCGGACTTTTCGAGAAATTTCCTTTTCCATCGTTTATATACATTCGGTTAGTATAATTCTTGGCATCACCAGGGATATTGCCCCCAGAACCAACTGCCAAATCCATATCGCCATCTCCATCAATATCCAAGAATGCTGAAGTGGTATCTTCAAAAAGGCGGTCAGCTCTAAACACGTCTTGTACATAGGCTGACTTAAGTATTCCATTTCCAGTATGTAAATAGATTTTTGCAGGTTCTCCCTTTGCGCCTCCTATAAATATGTCTTCATTTCCATCATTATTAACATCAGCTATAGCCACTGTTGGGCCTTCTTGGGATAGCATTTTTGATATTAGGCCTTCATAATCAAAATCGATATGCTTGTCTTCAACATGCGAAGCAATAGATGAACTTATTTCACTTAAAAAAGGCTGTTTGTCTTCTGAATTATTTTGAAATATGGAGGTAGCATCAACTTGTTTAAGAATTAGAGTGGTATTTGCGTCAACGCTTTTAAGGGTTTGTGTTTTGTCATTGGGCCAAATTACTCTTAGAGAATCTATCTGTGCTTTTTGACCAAGACCTATCGTCATTTCATAAGCAACGGAAGATTGAAAACCTCTTGAGGGAATTAATTCTTGTCTAAGGATTTCGTCAGCTATAAAAAGTTCAACAACACTTCCTATCCCGAAGGTATTGGGAGCATCTCCCTTTAAATTCACTTTAAGGTAGTTGTTTGCGTTCTTTTCAGCATTATTTCTATATACAAAGAGTTCCTGGTTTACATTGTTCACTATGATATCCAAATCTCCGTCATTGTCCAAATCCCCATACGCCGCCCCATTGGAAAAACTTGGTGTGTTTAGTCCCCAGTCCTCTGATGAATTTGAAAAAGTTAAATCTCCATTGTTTTTAAATGCATAATTAGGGATAGGGGTAGAGGGCATTGCATTGATGACTTCATTCTTTTGATCCTTGCTTCCATAAACGGCCGTTTGTTGTCTTGTAACATCTTCAAAAAAGTCAATAAAGTCTTGATTGGTCAAATCATGATAAATACCATTACATACATAAATATCTCGATAGCCATCATTATCCATGTCAAATAGAAGTGCCCCCCAGCTCCAGTCTGTCCCTGAGACACCACTGTAATTGGCAATTTCTGAGAAAGAACTTCCTTGGTTTAGTTGAAGGGTATTCTGCATGTATTGATAGTAGTAATCATT
The DNA here is from genome assembly GCF_021390195.1 of Flagellimonas sp. CMM7. Taxonomy (NCBI): domain Bacteria; kingdom Pseudomonadati; phylum Bacteroidota; class Flavobacteriia; order Flavobacteriales; family Flavobacteriaceae; genus Flagellimonas; species Flagellimonas sp. CMM7. The sequence goes on from NZ_CP090003.1 coordinate 2,409,542, forward strand.
TTGAAGCTTACGTTGATGAGTGTCAAAGGTTTCAAAAGTAGTAGTGTTTTTAAGGCGTTCATCTCCTTCGGGAAGCATGTCGGTCACAAAAATATCCGATTTTCCATCGTTATTGATATCAGCCATATCTGCACCCATTGAAAAAAGACTCAAGTGATTGGCCCAATCCTTAATACTTTCCGTAAAAGTTCCATCTTGATTATTGATATATAGATAATCGTGCTCAAAGAAATCATTGGAAACGTAAATATCTGGGTATAGATCGTTATTGATATCACCAATGGTAACCCCTAGTCCAAAACCAACTAGGCTTCCATAAATATTTGCTTCTTCACTTACATTTGTAAATACGCCATTATCATTTCTCAAAAGTTTGTCACCACCTCCTTTTATTTCTTCAATAACGTTCCAATCTTCAGCTCTTATATCACGTTTGTTTTCATATCCCAAACTAGCAACGGGTATAAAACTGTTATTGAGCATGTAGACATCAAGATCTCCATCTTTATCATAGTCAAAAAAAGCAGCATGGGTAGTAAACCCGCTATCTGCTAAATTGTACTGTTCCGCTTTCTCGGTAAAAGTTAAATCGCCATTATTAATGAAGAGTTCATTTTTCTGGTCATCTCCCTTAATATTGCCTGCATTACATACATAAACGTCTAGCAGCCCATCTGCATTAAGATCAACCAATACAACTCCAGTGGACCAAGCTTTGGTTCCGGAAACCCCGGCTGACTCCGTAATATCTTCAAAAGTGAAATCACCTTTATTAAGAAAGAGTTTGTTTTTTTTACGGTTGGCCGTTAAATAAATATCTGGGAGACCATCGTTATTGATGTCACCTATGGCAACGCCGCCGCCGTTATAAAAATTACGATATAGAAAAATATTAAAATCCTCTTCGTTTTCTATAGTGTTGATAAATGATATGCCTGTTTGGGTACTATCCAATGCGGTAAAAAGATAATTGTGAGAATCAACATTTTCTTCTGTTTTCTTTTTTGAACAGGAAATAGAGGTCAAAATGATGAGGAATAGAAAATAACCAAGAAGTCTATTTAGCATCGGATTTAGAATAAGTTTGATTGTTTTTATTATGCCGTTTAAAATTTACGGTTAAGAAGAGATCTAAATATATTTATGTCAATTCGAATGTAATTAATTAGCATCTATTTTCATAACAGTTGACTCAAATTAACTAAAGGGCATAAAGAAAAAAGAGGGCTTAATTGCCCTCTTTTAAAATTAAATATATTGATAAACTACTAGTAACCGTCGTTTTGCACCAAATTTGGATTAGTAGCCAAAGCAGCTGCTGGAATAGGAAATTTAACCCTAAATGCATCTGTAACGTTTTTCATCTCCCAAGTACCTGACGCAAAGGTTCCGAAACGTAATTGAACTGCTCTTCTACCCCCTAATACTCCTTCGGCATTCAGTTCTCTGGCGATAATATCAGGCATGTCGTCTAAAGCAACACTTCCTAGCGGTGCAGCACCTGCTCGCTCTCGTATGGCGTTTACATCGGCAAGAGCTGACGGCCCACCAGTACCACCTCTTAGGGTGGCTTCAGCACGCATTAACATGGCATCGGTAAAACGCATCCAAGTAAAATCCCTAAAGGTATCTCCAGGTAGATTTCCATCTGCAGCTCGTTGAGGATTTTTAACAATTCGAATACCGTTACGTTCATTGTTCACTTCCAAATTTGTGAGAATAACATCCTCATAAACCAGAGGATTCTCTTGTCTATCCGTAAGGTTATCGCCGGAAACATTTCGTTGTTGCCCCCTGATATAACCGGTAGATACACCAGCTACTTCCTCACCTGGAAGTCCAAGTCGTGCATCTTGAGCTATATCATCTGTACCAAAAAGTCTAAAGGTTTCTGTAAGCGTAACAAAACCGTTCCAACCCCCTTGATTAGGGTGTAGTTGATTATACATACGGGTTCTTATATCACCTTCAAGCATAAAAATTACTTCTTGATTGGTATTATTGGCAGGATCCCATATATCAAAATAACTTTCATCATTATCAGGATCGGCAGCTCCAATACCGTCTAGCTGGAAGCCCAATGCCTCTATTGCAGTGACGTCTGAAATGACCTGATTCATATCTCCTTCTGAGCCTACAAGATGAATAGCATTTAACTGCACCCTAGCTCTTAAGAAACGCGCGAATGCCTCTCCTACTCCAGACAAAGTTCCAAATCTATCTGCTCCTGAATCTGCAGGCCTCAAAGGTACATTGGGGCCATTGGCGGAAAGGTTTCCGCTGGAAATGGCTGTATTCAAATCGTCTAAAATAAAGGCAAAAGCCTCTTGAGCGGATAACACTGTAGGATCCACATCTGGACCATCATCCACTCCTCTGACTGGTACTTGGCCAAAGAAATCCAGTATAGAATATACATGAAAAGCACGTATAACTTGAGCTTGAGCTAATTCACTAGGATTGGGGTTGGAACGTGAATCTATTAACTGATTTGCGCGAAATGCTGCTGCATTATGCCTATTCCAAGCTTGTAGTACGTAAAAGTGATTTGGATCCCAGGTATGGTTGTGCAACGCACGCCAAACCCCATTATCGCCCCAGTCGGCACCCCTGGTCAATACGGCTATATTTTCTGCGGATACCTCCATTAGCGCATATGAGCTTTCTTGGGAATCTTGACGGAAAAGCCCTATCCCATCACTGTCACCACTGGTGTAAAGGGCCTCAAGACTCGCTGAGGCACTTGATACTCCACTGAAACTACCACCGTCTGATTCAACGGAAACGGAATCTTGAAAGTTGGGTTCCAGGTCTGTACATGCTTGGGAAGTCACTAAAAGTAAACTGACACCAAGTGTTTTAATCAATTTGTTCTGTTTAAAATCTTTTTTCATCATTTCTTTTTTTTAAAAACTTGCATTAACACCTAGTGAAAAGGTAGTAGGTCTTGGGTAGGCAGTCAAATCGATTCCTAAGGAAGGTAAGTTATTCAAGGTTCGATCTGTTGATATCTCAGGGTCTTGTCCTGTGTAATCCGTAATCACAAACAAATTCTGTGCATTAAGGAACAATCTTAAGCTACTAAATACACTACTTTCTCCCATATTAAAATTGTGGCCCAACGTTACGTTTTGTAATCTTAAGAACGAACCGTCCTCTACAAACCTTGAAGAGACCGATTGAGGATTAAAAGGATCTTCAACGCCAACTAATGGCAATGTGTCCGCATATACATTTCTACCTTGGGATAGGTTAGGAATAGTGGAGAACGCATTTCTGGTATTATTGTATATGGATTGACCAAACTGCCCGTTGAAGAACAAGCTCAAATCCCAATTTTTATAGTTAAAATTATGGGTGAAGCCTAAAGAAAAATCAGGTAAAGCACTCTCTCCAATAAAAATTTGAGCACCTTCACTTCCAAAAATATTACCTCCATTCTCATCCAAGCCTTGCCAATCCCTTGTAAAGAAGCTAAACAAAGGTTGGTCGTTAGCCAGACGTTGTGCAAAAGCTCTAGACAGCCCAGGCCCATTAATTTGCCCTGCATCGATATCCGGTCCTGTATAATTTTCAAGAATGTTATCTGTGTAGGTAATGTTAAAGTTCAAATCCCAAGAAAAATCTTCGGTCTGTACTGGAATGGCATTAATAGTAAATTCTACACCTTCGTTCACAATATCCCCATCTACATTAGCAAAAACAAAGGGCTGTGGAGCAGGTTGTGCGCTGTTCACTTGCAATAGGAATTGTGAAGTCGTTCTTTTAAAGTAGTTCACAGAACCTGTAATTCTATTATCAAGAAAACCATAGTCAACCCCAATACTTAATTGCTCGTTTTCTTCCCATTGTAGATCAGGGTTGTTAAAAGCCACAGTACTTAAGGCCCCGGGATCGTTCTGGTTTCCAACATTAAAACGTTGTCTTTCAGTAAATTGATTTGAACCTAAACCTTCTTGGTTACCGGTTACACCCCAGTTGGCACGTAGTTTGAAAGTGTCAAAAAACTCAGGGAACCAGTCTTCTTGATCAAGAGCCCAAGAAGCTCCAATAGCGCCAAAAGTACCATATTGATTGTTGTTACCAAATCGTGATGAACCATCTATTCGTACGGTTCCTGAGAAATTGAATTTACCATTCAGAGAGTAATTGGTACGTAAAAAGAATGATTGTAATTCATCCCGCTCTAAAGAAGTATTTGCGGCAAATTGTTGCCCTCTAGCAATATTGTTAATCATTTGAAACAAATCATTAGTTTCAAAATTAAAGGCACGGAGGGTAATGGCCTCGTTTACAAACTCTTGGTATGAATGTCCAAGTACAACATCCAACACATCATCCCCAAATTCTTTGTTATAATTTAAATAGGATTCCCAGGTGGTATTGGTCAAGTCAATTTCATCCAAGTTGGCTCTACCATTATCTAAAGTTCCATTAGCAGCGAAATCCCTGGATTCTGCAGACGCGGCGGAAGATGTAGATTTATCAAGACCTATCAAGGTGTTGAAAGTCAAGTTATCCGTTATTTTATATTGGGCTGACACATTAATAAGAGCCCGTAATGTACTAGAGGTTGCGCGAGTTAACCCTAGAAGTGCCAATGGATTCCTTCTTTCATTGGATGGCTGGTTGAATCCAGCTATAAAACCTTGGTCTCTCGTGCCACTACCTGTTAGAGGTTGAGTAGGGTCCCAACCTATGGAAGCGGAAAGCAAATCACCCCTTGCATTTGGATTATTTGTTATTGGGGGTCTTTGGGACTCAATATTAGAAATGGTAGCTTGTGTGCTCAATTTTAACTTATTATCAAAAAAGCGTTGTGTTGCATTAAATCGAGCGGTCAACCTATCGAAGGTACTGTTTTCCACTTCACCTTCTTGGTCTTGATAACCCATGGAAATCCTATAGTTTCCATTCTCACCGCCACCTCCATAAGCAAGGTTATAATTTTGGGTAAAGGATGTACGATATATTACATCGTAAGTATCAACATCACCACCACCGGGAACAAAAGAACCACCAGAAATGGTGTTTTGGGCAGCCAAGAATTGTTCTGTGGAAGCTATTTCTGGACGATTACCAACGTATCCTACTGAGAAAGTAGAGGAAAATTCCAATACATCCCGTCCAGAGCTACCAGATTTTGTGGTGATGAGAACAACCCCATTTGCACCTCTGGAACCATAGATAGCTGTAGAAGCGGCATCTTGAAGAATGTCAATACTGGCAATATCATTTGGGTTCAAGAAACTTAATGGATCCAAAGAACCAGAGCTTCCAATATCAGAACCTCCACCAGTATTAGGATCAGAACCTCCACCAGTAGCAGCACTGGTATTGGCTCCGTTTAATGGTACACCGTCAACTACAAAAAGTGGATTGTTATTAGAACGCACTGAAGCGGTACCCCTAACCCTTACGTTAACAGCAGCACCTGGCTCACCACTAGTAGTGGAAATCTGTACACCGGCCGTTTTACCTTGTATCAATTGTTGCGGATTTACAATGACACCCTTGTTAAACTCTTCTGCTTTGACGCTTTCCACAGCACCGACAGTACTTCTTTTGGTAGTTGTACCATAACCTACAACCACCACTTCATCCAATTCATTGGCATCTTCTTGCAAAACAACATTAATAGTTGTTTGTCCATTTACAGCAATCTCTTGCGAAGAGAAACCAATGTAACTAAAAACGATAACTGCATCAGCAGCAACGTCATTTATGGTATAGTTACCGTCAAAATCAGTCTGAGTACCATTAGTTGTTCCTTTGACAACAACACTAGCTCCTGGTAAAGGGCCGTTTGCATCCGAAACAGTACCAGATACTGTCTGAGCCTTCGCCAAACCAAAGCACACGAATGCACCCAATAGCAAAAAGCTTTTTAGTAGCGTAATCTTCATAAATAATTAATTTTAAGTTTAGTTAATTTTAATTCAAGTGTTAAACATATATAAAAAAAATGTTAATCTAAATTTAAGTATAACGCAAGATCAAACGAAAACGGTTTCGTGTTGATAACTTTGAAATTGTGAAAGGTTGACAAAACTAAAAGAGTTAATTTATATAAATCACAATATAATCATCAAGAACTGATGAAATTCACAATATGTGGACTAATATACTATTTTTATTTTTGAAGGAATGTTAACTTCTTTGTAAGAGTTTTTGTAAACTTTTAAGCTTGTTTTTGTTAAAAAGATACATTTGGATAACTTGCTTGTCATTATTGAGTAATTTCCGAAGCAAAAATTAACTAGACTAAATCTTCAATATACTTGAAAGCAAAGATTACATTAAAGGATATAGCCAGAGAACTTGAAGTCTCTATTTCCACTGTTTCTAAGGCTTTAAAGAATAGTGAAGAGATAAGTAGGGATACAAAAGAAAAAATTCAGGCATTTGCCAAATTATATAACTATAAGCCAAATAATATCGCCATTAGTCTTAAAAACAAAAGGACTAAAAATATTGGCGTGGTTATTCCTGCTATTGTGCATCATTTTTTTACTACGGTGATTAGAGGAATTGAAAAGTATGCTAATGCCAAAGGGTACAATGTTATTGTTTGCCTTTCTGAGGAATCTTTTGATAAAGAGGTCATTAACATGGAAATGCTTGCAAATGGCAGTATTGATGGCTTTATTATGTCCTTGTCTTCCGAAACACAACAAAAAGGGGATTATAATCATTTGAAAGAAGTTACGGAGCAAGGCATACCAGTTGTGCTTTTTGACCGTATTACAAATGAAGTTGATTGCGATAAGGTAATTATCGATGATCAGTTGGGCGCATATCTGGCCACTAAGAAGCTAATAGAGCAAGGGAGAAAAAAAATAGCATTGATCACGACCGATGATTATTTAAGTGTAAGCAAGGCAAGAACTGAAGGATATAGAAAAGCCCTTTCCGAAAGCGCCTTAGATGTAGATGAATCTAGAATATTGAAATTATCATCAATGGAGATGGATGCGAAAAGCATTGGAGACTTTTTTGATACACATGAGGTAGACGCTGTCCTTTGTGTAAATGAAATCTTCACGGTTTTCAGTATGAAATTGGTCCAAGAAAAAGGGCTTAACATTCCTGAAGACATATCATTTATTGGTTTTACAGATGGATTGCTTTCTAAATATGCAAATCCTAGCCTTACCGTAGTAGCCCAACATGGTGAAAAAATGGGTGAGGTTTCTGCACAAATGCTAATTGATAAAGTGGAAAGCGAAAACGAAGAGGAAACGTTCCACACTAAAATTTTGGAACCTACTTTGGTGGTCAGGGATTCTACAATTAACTAAATTTGTCAAAACCTTTACAGGGAAAGGGGATATCTAAAATTACTCACCAAGTTTTACTTTTTTTCAATGAATCAGGATTATATAAAATCGGACCTGTGGTCCATTATAGAAGAAGGTTTTGATGCTGAACAGGTCAAATCCTCCGAAAGTCTTTTTAGCATAGGTAATGGAGCCATGGGGCAACGTGCCAATTTTGAAGAAGAATACTCAGGAGAAACTTTTCAGGGGAGCTACATAGCCGGAGTTTACTATCCTGATAAGACTAGAGTGGGATGGTGGAAAAACGGATATCCAGAATACTTTGCCAAAGTGCTAAATGCTCCAAATTGGATAGGAGTCAATGTTTTTATTGATGGCGTTTCTCTGGATTTGAATAGGTGTACAAGCGTTTCCAATTTTAGAAGAGAACTTAACATGAAGGAGGGTTGGTACCAACGAAGCTTTCAAGCGACCTTATCTAATAAAATACAGGTTGAAGCAAAGATTACCCGTTTTTTAAGTTTAGAGGTTGATGAAGTAGGCGCTATTAAAATGGAGTTAGAGCTATTAAATTCCAATGCAAAAGTAAAGTTTGTTCCTTACATAGATAGCGGAATCACCAATGAAGACAGTAACTGGGACGATAAATTTTGGAATACAACGAGTGTGGACTATAATAAGGATAGAGCTTATATAGAGGCCCATACGATGAAAACCAATTTTGCTACATGCACCTTTATGCATGCAGATGTCCAATTCAATGGGGTTTCAATACCCGCACAATTAGGAAATAAAACGGACTCTTTCATAGGACTTGAATTTGAAAAAAGTATTTCCAAGGGAGAAAAAATTTCTCTAACAAAGTTTGGCGGATACACAGTTTCTAGAAATCATAAAGCTTCGGAATTAGTAGATGTTGCCAATGCTGTTATAGATAAGGCAACTACCCTTGGCTTTGATGCGCTTTTGGAAAAACAAAAAGAAGCTTGGGCCAATATTTGGGAAATGAGCGATATCACTATAGAAGGTGACGTGAAAGCACAACAAGGTATCCGTTTTAATATTTTTCAATTAAACCAGACTTACTTAGGAAAAGACTCTCGATTGAATATTGGTCCAAAGGGATTTACGGGAGAGAAGTATGGTGGAAGTACCTATTGGGATACAGAAGCATATTGTTTGCCTTTTTACATGGCCACCAAAAACCAAGAAGTAGCTTGGAGTTTGTTGGAGTATCGCTATAACCATTTGGAAAAAGCGATTGAGAATGCACAGAAATTAGGCTTCACCAAAGGAGCGGCACTTTACCCAATGGTGACCATGAACGGAGAAGAGTGCCATAACGAATGGGAAATCACCTTTGAAGAAATCCATAGGAATGGAGCTATTTCTTTTGCAATCTTCAATTACCATCGATTCACGGGAGATTATAGTTTCATTCCAAAAATGGGATTGGAAGTTTTAATAGGTATTGCAAGATTTTGGCATCAACGAGTCAATTTTTCTCAGGATAAACAAAAGTATGTGATGCTGGGCATTACGGGCCCTAATGAATATGAAAACAATGTCAACAACAATTGGTACACAAACTATTTGGCCAAATGGTGTATAGAATATGCCTTGGACCAATTGGAAATAGTTAAGGATAAGTACCCAGAAGACTACAAAAGAATTATCTCTAAAACAAGTTTAACTTCTTCAGAAACTGAGGACTGGGGCAAGGTTGCCAATAACATGTACTTTCCATATTCTGAAAAACATGAAGTATTCTTGCAGCAAGATGGCTTTTTAGATAAAGAGTTGATCAAGGTTGAGGATTTAGATAAATCAAATAGACCAATCAACCAAAAGTGGAGTTGGGATAGGATTTTACGATCTCCTTATATCAAACAAGCTGATGTATTGCAGGGATTCTATTTTTTTGAAGATCACTTCAATAAGGAAGCTTTAGAAAAACATTTTGAGTTTTACGAACCATTCACAGTGCATGAATCTTCCCTTTCGCCTTGCGTGCATAGTATACAGGCAGCTAAATTGGGCAGAATGGAACAAGCGTACACTTTTTATCTAAGAACCTCACGGTTAGATTTGGATGATTACAACAAAGAAGTGGAAGAGGGTCTACATATAACATCCATGGCTGGTACATGGATGAGCATTGTGGAAGGTTTTGGAGGTATGAGGGTATTGAATGATCAGCTCCACTTTACTCCGCAGATACCAGAACAATGGAAATCGTATTCTTTCAAAATTAATTTCAGGAACCAAATAATAACTATTACTGTTTCAGGACAACAAACAAGTTTTGAAATAACTGGGAATAAGGATTTAACAATTCAGGTAAATAATAAATTATTGATACTGACTCCTGGAAAAAGTGTTCAGGCATGAAAAGAAATCTCTACATTACCTTTTTGGTAATCTTGGGGATATTGCATTCATGCGAGCAGAAGGCCGAAAGAAAATCAGTTCAACCAACAATGAAAAAGAAAGCTGTAGTTTATCAGGTTTTTACCAGACTTTTTGGAAACACAAACACTACCAATGAACCTTGGGGTACCATTGAAGAAAATGGAGTTGGGAAGTTTGCTGATTTTACGGATGATGCCCTTACGGAAATTAGGGAATTGGGAATAACACATGTTTGGTATACTGGAGTTCCCCATCATGCATTGATCAATGATTATTCCGCTTACGGAATTTCAAATGATGATGCAGATGTGGTCAAAGGTCGCGCCGGATCACCCTATGCTGTTAAAGATTATTATAATGTAAATCCAGATTTGGCTGTTGACCCTTCCAAAAGATTGGAGGAATTTAAAGCATTGATCCAAAGAACGCATAAGTCCCGGATGAAGGTCATTATTGACATTGTCCCCAATCATGTGGCCAGAAATTATGAAGGATTAACCAATCCCGATGGAGTTTCGGATTTTGGAGCAAACGATGATATTTCCTTGGAGTACCATGTCAATAACAATTTCTACTATATCCCCGAAACAGAATTCAAGGTTCCGGAATGGCAAGATGGATATCTTCCACTTGGTGGAGAAGAAAACAAATTTTCAGATGCTAAGTTTAAAGAACATCCAGCGAAATGGACAGGCAATGGTTCGCGATTATCACAACCTCATTTCAATGATTGGTACGAAACCGTAAAAGTAAACTACGGCATAAGACCAGATGGCACAAAAGATTTTGCGGAATTACCTGAAGGTTTTGATACAAAGGATTACAAAGCCCATTTTGAATTTTGGAGTACCAAAACAGTTCCCGATTCTTGGAATAAGTTTAGAGATATTGCTTTGTATTGGCTTGACTTTGGAGTGGACGGATTTCGTTTTGATATGGCCGAAATGGTGCCTGTGGAATTTTGGAGCTATTTAAATTCCAACATCAAAATGAAAAACCCTGAAGCCTTTTTATTGGCTGAGGTATATAATCCAGACCTTTATAGAGATTACATCCATAGAGGGAAAATGGATTATTTGTACGATAAGGTTGAGCTTTATGATAGCATAAAACACATTATGAAAGGATATGGTTGGACAGATCATATTCCGGTTGTCCAGAAAGGAATGGCAGATATAGAACATCATATGCTCCATTTTTTGGAAAACCATGATGAACAGCGTATTGCTAGTCCAGATTTTGTAGGCAGTGCAGAGCTCGCAAAACCTGCTATGGTAGTTTCAGCAACGCTGAGTACATCACCAACCATGATTTATTTTGGACAGGAAGTAGGAGAACCTGGAGCCGAAGATGCTGGATTTGGCAAACCTACTCGCACCTCAATTTTTGATTATATAGGAGTACCCAATCATCAACGATGGATGAACAATAAAAAGTTTGATGGAGGTCAACTAACAGAAGATGAACTAAAGCTTCGAGATTTTTACAAACGCTTGTTGAACTTTACTATTAATAGCGATGCCTTGATGGGGGAGTATCAAGAAATCCATTTTTTCAACAAGGATCATACAGCTAATTATGACCATAGAGTGCTTTCTTATGTTAGATGGTCCAATGACGAAAAATTGATAATAGTGTCAAACTTTGATGCTGAAAAAAGTTATGCTTTTGAATTAAAAATTCCTGAAGAGATTATTGCTAAATGGAATTTGGGGAGTCAAGAATATGATTTAAAAGAAGAGCTTTACGGAGAAACAAATAAAGCCCTTTCCGTGAAAAATGGACAGGGAAAAGTTGAGGTTGAACTTCAACCACTTGAGTCTTTTATTTTTAGGATTAATGAATAAAAAAAGCGGATTGCATAACAATCCGCCCAAGTTCAAGGTCGGTTAATTTCCTTTAAGCTTTTGGTGCAGTTTTTTGGTACACCAACCCTATCACCATTCCAATTATTCCATAGAACACAATCTGCACAACTGCATCAACCAAAGTTCCCGTCATGTCCATAAGTCCCATAACGGCATAATTTAGTATACCCATACCAAATCCATTGAAGATGCCAATCCATGCACCAAATTGAAAACCTTCTTTGGCACTATGGTGTCCTCTGGCCCATTTGCTATACAATGAGCATAATACGAAAGCCATAATTACATTACCTGCAGCAATCAACCCCATGTTCATATCTTCATTCAAAAAATTCTTAAGGGTATGTTCCTCATAAAAATCGGCTAGTAAAAACTGCCAAATTCCGTATCCTAACAAAAACATTGTTACGAAAGCGGCTAGTGTCGCTAGTAAATTTGATTTTGAAAACATGTAAGTTTGTTTATTGGTTAATAATGTGCTAAAAGTATTAAATAAAATTTAACAAATTGATAAAAATACACACCTTATTATGAGAATATCTCTGTTTTGAGGTGTTTTTACCAATATAGCTGTTTCTATTTTAACGCTGTCGATTTCAATTTCATGTTGTATTTTTAGCGGTACAAATGAATCAAAATGAAAAAAAGCTTACTGTTGGCATTGATTACTGTTTTGTTATTTAATAGTTGCGATATGATGGATTCTAAACCTCTGGTTATTGGGCATAGGGGTGCAATGGGACATGAAACCGAAAATACCTTGGCATCAGTCCAAAAAGCAATGGATTTAGGAGTGGATATGATTGAAATAGATGTGTTTAACATTTATAGTGGAGAAACGGTTGTATTTCATGATGAACGTGTGGAAAGACTTTCAAATAGCGGAGGTAAGGTAGAAGATTATAATATAGTAGACCTTAAGCAACTTATTTTGGATGGAAACCATAAAATACCAATGTTGCAAGATGTGCTAAAGCTTATTGATAACAAGGTAGCTCTTAATATTGAGCTTAAAGGATCAGACACTGCGGATAGGGTAAACTTTATTACCAATGTGTATATAAGAGATAGAGGTTGGTCTCCTGAAAACTTCATCATTTCAAGTTTTAAATGGGATGAGCTGAGAAAAATGCGCGAGCTTAATAAGGATGTTCAAATTGCCGTTTTGACCGAAGAAGATCCTTTAGCAGCAATTGCAGTAGCCAAAGAGCTAAATGCCGTAGCCATAAATCCCAACTATAAAACATTGAATGAAGAAAATACAGCTAAAATTCAAGAAGAGGGATTTAAAATTTACACATGGACCGTTAATGAACCTGAAGATATTCAAAAGATGAAGGATTATGGAGTGGACGGAATTATCACAAATTACCCTGAACGGGTAAATTAATGTTTGATGTAGTTATTGTTGGGGGTGGAGCTGCCGGGTTTTATGCTGCGATTCAAGTCGCTGAACAAGCTCCACATCTAAAAGTTGCCATTTTTGAGAGAGGCAAAACCGTACTTTCTAAGGTTAAAGTTTCTGGAGGTGGTCGATGTAATGTTACCCACGGAGAATTTTCTGCACATGACTTGGTCACTAACTATCCCAGAGGGCAAAAAGAACTTTTGGGGCCTTTTCATACCTATGCCCCAGGGGATGTAATGTCTTTTTTTGAAGAAAGGGGAGTTCCATTAAAAATAGAAGCGGACGGGAGGGTGTTTCCGAAAAGCAATTCCTCACAATCCATTATTGATTGTCTTGTTGGTGAAGCAGAACAGTTAGGAGTCAAGATTCTTAAAAATAGTTCTGTAAAACAATTCAGCAAAAACGAAAATGGAGAAGGCTGGCAGATAACAACAATGAACAAGCATTACCAATGTAAAAAACTATTGCTGGCTACAGGGAGTAATCCAAAAATTTGGCAACAGTTGGAAACAGTTGGACATAAAGTTGTTTCTCCGGTGCCATCTCTATTTACTTTCAATATTAATGATGAACGAATAGCGGGCATTCAAGGAGTAAGTGCCTATGCGACTGTAGAAGTTCCACCAAAAAAAATCTTTTCATCTAAAATTGGAGTCAAACTAAAAAGTGCTCCAAAAGAAGAACCTGTCCTCCAATCTGAAGGCCCTGTTTTAATCACACATTGGGGATTGAGCGGCCCTGCCATTTTGAAACTTTCTGCTTGGGGAGCCAATATTTTGCATGACTATCATTATGTTTTTAGAGTCAAGATCAATTGGGTACCTGAATATACAACAGGTTCCATGGAACTTTTGTTGAGAGAAATTAAGGAAGTTGAAGCAAAAAAAACGGTTTTACGCACTAACGCTACCGATATGCCTAGGAGACTATGGGTGAATTTGGTGAAAGCTTCTGGGATTGAAAAGGATTTGAAATGGGCTGATCTCACCAAAGAAAAACTTCAAAATTTGGCCGAACAGTTAACAGCGTGTTCTTTTAGAGTTGAAGGAAAAAGCACTTTTAAAGAAGAATTTGTTACTGCTGGCGGAGTGGATTTAAAGGAAATCAACTTTAAAACGTTTGAAAGCAAAATACATCCAAACCTTTATTTTGCTGGAGAAATCATCAATGTGGATGCCATAACCGGAGGTTTTAATTTTCAAAATGCATGGACCGGGGCTTACATAGCGGCAAAGTCTATTGCCTCAAGCTAATTTATTGCAAAACCATGGCAATTCCTGCAGCCAATGCAGCACCTAATATTGGACCCACAACGGGAATCCAAGAATATCCCCAACCATTTGATCCTTTATTTTTAATTGGGACCAAGGCATGCACTATTCGGGGTCCTAAATCCCGAGCAGGGTTAATGGCATAGCCAGTGGTACCTCCCAAAGACAGACCAATTCCCCAAACAATAAGGGCAACAGGTAAAGCACCCAAAGAACCTAGACCAATAATGCTATTGTCCTTAGTGGCAACGGCATCAGTAAAATATAGCACGGCAAATACCAAAACAAAGGTTCCTAAAATTTCTGTCAAAAGATTTAAAAAAGTATTTGGTATTGCAGGAGCGTTGCAAAAAACACCTCTTTTGCTGTTCCCATCCTCTGTGGCATCAAAATGGTCTTTGTTCATTAACCAAACAAAGAAAGCTCCAAGCATAGCGCCCATAAATTGAGCCATGATATAGTTTGGAACATCATAAATTGAAAATTCTCCTGCCAGTGCCAAACCAATGGTGACTGCGGGGTTTAGATGAGCTCCGCTGTGAGGTCCTGCGACCACAACACCGGTGTATACGGCAAAAGCCCAGCCTGTTGTAATCACAATCCAACCAGAACCACTTCCATAGGTTTTTTGTAGTGAAACGTTTGCGTTTACGCCACAACCCAATAAAATCAAAAGAAAAGTGCCAACAATTTCAGCAATAAAAGGAGTCATGATAGGTTTTGGTTAAAGGTTATTAGTTTCAGCTAGTTTAAGATTCTCCTGTCCAAAATTCCAATGCTTTAATTGCTCTGTACCATCCTTGAATGTCTTTTTCAATGGGTTCCCTTTCCGTGGATGGATTAAAATGTACATCGGTTTGCCATATATCCTGGATTTCCTCTTGACTTTCCCAATAGCCCACAGCCAATCCCGCCAAGTATGCTGCACCCATAACGGTTGTTTCCACAATTTTGGGACGCACCGTTACTGTATTTAATACATCAGACTGAAACTGCATAAGCATATTGTTTACCGTTGCACCTCCATCAACCCTCAATTCTTTTATGGAAATTCCGGAATCTGCTTCCATTGCTTTTAGAATATCCATGGTCTGGTATGCAATGGACTCCAGGGCTGCTCGTGCAATATGGGCATCAGTGCTTCCTCTTGTCAACCCAAAAATAGTTCCTTGGGCATATTGGTTCCAGTGCGGAGCGCCTAATCCTGCAAATGCAGGAACAAAATAAACACCTTCCGAGCTATCTACTGAACTGGCCAGTTGTTCCACTTCAGAAGAAGTTTTTATAATTTTTAAACTATCACGTAACCACTGTACCACAGCGCCCGCTATAAAAATACTTCCTTCAAGTGCGTAGGTGGTTTTCCCGTTGATTTTCCAGGCCACGGTAGTAAGCAAATTGTTTTTGGAAACAATAGGTTTATCACCAATGTTCATAAGCATAAAACAACCTGTGCCATAGGTGTTTTTTACCATACCCTGATTGGTGCACATTTGACCAAATAAAGCAGCTTGTTGGTCACCTGCAATTCCAGCTATTGGAATTTTGGCAGCAAAGAAGTTCGGACTTGTATGGCCATAAACCTCGCTAGATTGTTTTACTTCTGGCAACATGCTTTTTGGTATGGTTAAAAGCTCCAAAAGTTCATCATCCCAATCCATAGTGTTGATGTTAAAGATCAGAGAACGACAAGCGTTCGTAACATCTGTAATATGAAGCTTTCCTTCTGTCATCTTCCAAATAAGCCATGTATCAATGGTTCCAAGAACTAAATCACCGGCTTCTGCTTTTTCTCTAGCTCCTTCCACATTGTCCAGAATCCATTTTACCTTTGTGCCAGAGAAGTAGGAATCAATGACCAATCCGGTTTTTTCACGAATCATCTCAGATTTCCCTTGACTTTTAAGTTCATCACAGTATTCAGAAGTTCGTTTGTCTTGCCAAACAATGGCATTGTAAACGGGTTCTCCCGTATTTCTGTCCCAAACTACAACCGTTTCACGCTGATTTGTAATTCCAATAGCAGCCAATTGTTCACCTTTTAGTCCTTTTTTGCTTACCGCTTCGGCAGCCATTCCAGCTTGAGTTGCCCAAATTTCATTGGCGTCATGTTCTACCCATCCCGGTTTTGGAAAAATTTGAGTAAATTCTTTTTGTGCTACAGAGATTATGGTTCCTTTTTCATCAAAAACTACAGCTCTTGAACTTGTTGTGCCCTGGTCTAAGGCAAGGATATATTGATTCATTTGGATTGATTTAATGCGTTTGAATTTACTAAAATAAATCGGAGTAGTTTTATTCATCAAGATTATTAATTATGAAAACATACATCGCACTCTTGAGAGGAATCAATGTAAGCGGCCAAAAGAAAATTAAAATGGCCGATTTAAAGCAGACTCTGGAAAATAGTGGACTACAAAATGTAAAAACCTATATCCAAAGTGGGAATATAGTTTTTGATAGCGAGATTGGTGAAACAGACGTACTTCAAGATAAAATTCAACATGCAATTTTAAACGATTTTACTTTTGAAGTACCTGTATTAGTGAAAACAAGAAATCAATTGGAAAAGATTTTAAAGGCAAACCCGTTTGCGGATGAAGCGGAAGAAAATAGACTATACTTTGTGCTACTTAAAAAAGCTCCAGAACAAAGTTTAGTAAATGAATTCAATGAAGTAATTTTTGTCAACGAGGATTTCAATATAACCAGTACATGTGTTTATTTGTGTTGCAAAAAAGGATATGGTAATGCTAAACTCAACAATAATCTTGTAGAAAGAAAGCTAAAAGTGCAAGCCACTACACGCAACTTAAAGACAATACAAAAATTGGTTGAAATGACGAAAGAAACATAGACGCCTGGATATTGAATTTCTTGAACCTGAATAATTAGTTCAGTTCCCAGATTTTATAATTAAGTACGGAGGCAAATAGGACCCAAAGCAAATAAGGGACAAGCAAAAAGGCAGCTGTTTTACTCACAACCTTAAACCATTTTATGGTTAAAATAATTAAAGTCAAGAGAAGTAAGATGACCAAAAGTGCCCATGACGGACTTTTAAATCCAAAGAAAACAATACTCCAAAGAGCATTAAAAAGAAGCTGAAAACCAAAGTGATAGAGGGCGGTCTTTACCCAGATATGATGAAAACCTTTAGACCAGACTATTCCAGCAGCAACCCCCATTAATATGTATAGTGATGTCCATACAGGAGCAAAAATCCAATTGGGTGGATTAAAACTTGGTTTGTTCAAAGTGAGGTACCAATCATTCACAGAGCTCTGGGTAGCAAAGCTGGATAGAAAACCTATTAAAAGGCAAATTGTAACAGCAATTAGGATGTAAACAACCTTTTTCTTCATGATCGGCACAATTCCCCCTAAAATAAGAATTTATTTGTACCCATATCCCCTCAAGCGCAATGCATCTTTTATATTTGCTCAAATATTTTTCTAATGACAGAAAAAGACTTTGTACCCAATCCATATACTAATTTACCTTCAGGAGGAAAGGTGACTTGGAAAGCCCCCAGTAATATTGCTTTGGTTAAGTATTGGGGAAAAAAAGCAAATCAGATTCCGGCTAACCCTTCAATCAGTTTTACATTGGATGCTTGTGCAACGACAACATCGGTTTCTTATACTAAAAAGGAGGATATATCACAATTGTCTTTTGATTTGTTCTTTGAAGGCAAGCCTAAAGAAGATTTTAAACCTAAAATTCTAACCTTTTTTGAACGAATTGAAGCCTACCTGCCATTTTTAAAAGCCTATCACTTTAAAATTGAAACCTCAAACTCTTTTCCCCATAGCAGTGGTATTGCTTCTTCTGCCAGTGGAATGGCAGCTTTGGCGCTATGTTTAGTAGAGATTGAAAGGACTATAAATAGAGATATTACAGATACTTTTTTCAAGAAAAAAGCATCTTTCTTAGCTCGTTTGGGCTCTGGAAGTGCTTGTAGAAGTATTGAAGGTGATTTAATTCAGTGGGGGGAGTATGCAGGTATTTCTGAAAGCTCCAATTTATATGGAATAAATTACCCATTTAACGTAAATGCAATTTTCAAAAACTTTCATGATAGTATTTTGTTGGTACACAAAGGCCAAAAACAGGTTAGTAGTACGGTTGGTCATGATTTAATGCACGACCACCCTTATGCGGAAAGACGTTTTACCCAGGCACATGAGAATTTGGACAAGCTTAAAAAAGTCTTTGAATCTGGTAATTTGGATGATTTTATAAAGATTGTTGAAAGTGAAGCATTGACATTGCATGCTATGATGATGACCAGTATGCCCTACTTTGTTTTGATGAAACCAGATACGTTGGAAATCATCAATAAGATTTGGGCTTTTAGGGAAACAACCAAAGTACCCATCTGCTTTACATTGGATGCAGGTGCAAATGTACATGTGTTATATCCAGAGTCGGTAAAGGAAAAAGCAATCCAATTTATTCAGGATGAATTGGTTGCGCATTGTGAGAATGGTCATTATATTTGCGACCGAATTGGAAGCGGAGCAAGAAAATTAATTGCACATGAAGGGTAATGAAGAATGATAAACAACGTTAATTAAAGTCAATTGACGTTTTAAAGTAAGGAATTGGTGTTTAAACATGAATATTGTTTACCTTTAAATTGTTCTGCATTAAACAAAACGGATTTATATCTTTGTAATACTAAATGAAAGGACCTCTATTTTATTCTAAAATTCTACTTTTTGGGGAGTATGGAATTATCAAAGATTCCAAAGGTCTTTCCATTCCCTATAATTTTTTTAAAGGTGCTTTAAAGACAGATGAAAACCCATCTACTTTAGCTAAAAAATCAAACGAAAGTTTGAAGGCATATGTTCAATATCTTTCAAAACTGGAAAGAGAAGAGCAAGGCTTGGTTTCTTTTGATTTGAAAACGTTGGAGAATGATGTGGAAAGAGGTATGTATTTTGATAGCTCTATTCCGCAAGGTTACGGTATTGGCAGTAGTGGTGCTTTGGTAGCAGCTATTTATGATAAATATGCTACGGATAAAATTACGGTTCTTGAGAATTTAACGCGAGAAAAGTTATTGAAGTTAAAAGAGATTTTCGGAAAGATGGAATCGTTCTTTCATGGAAAGTCTTCTGGGCTTGACCCATTGAACAGTTACCTAAGTTTGCCAATTCTTATCAATTCCAAGGATAACATAGAATCCACTAGTATCCCATCACAGAATAAGGAGGGAAAAGGCGCAGTTTTTTTGTTGGATAGTGGAATTACAGGAGAGACTGCACCTATGGTACAGATTTTCATGGAAAAAATGAAGCAAGAAGGGTTTCGTAGTATGATCAAGAATCAATTCATCAAGCATACAGATGCTTGTGTGGAGGATTTTTTGAACGGAAACATGAAATCACTTTTTGGGAACCTAAAAGAGCTTTCCCATGTAGTTTTTGATAATTTCAAACCCATGATTCCTTCCAAGTTTCATCAGCTTTGGCAACAGGGTATAGAGACCAATGATTACTACTTAAAACTTTGCGGTTCAGGTGGTGGAGGTTATATTTTAGGCTTTACACAAGATTTTGATAAGGTCAAAAAAGCACTCAAGGGACACAATTTGGAAGTGGTCTACAACTTCTAAAACAATCAAATGCTTAATAGAAAAAATAAACTCCTGCTGTTTAAGCTATTGAGTTTATTTTCCGTTGTTCGCGGGTATAATATATTAGTGATTACGCTTGCGCAATACTTAGCATCCATCTATATCCTATCTCCCAATTTACCTTTAAGAGATGTGGTTTTGGACATTAACCTTTTTCTCATTGTAACAGCTTCGGCCTTGGTAATTGCAAGCGGTTATATCATTAATAATTTTTACGATGCGGAAAAAGATTTAATCAATAAACCAACAAAAACCATGTTGGATAGGTTGGTAAGTCAGCGGTTTAAATTAACTACCTACTTTATTCTTAATTTTTTGGCGGCTTTAGCAGCAAGTTATATTTCGTTTAAGGCGGTATTGTTTTTTTCATCCTATATTTTCGGAATTTGGTTGTATTCCCACAAATTAAAGCGTGTTCCTTTTATTGGCAATCTGGTATCAGCATCATTGGCCATAACACCGTTTTTTGTTGTTTTTGTGTATTACGGAAATTTTGAGAGGGTGATCTTTGTGCATGCGCTTTTTCTTTTTTTATTGATTTTGGCTCGTGAGATGATCAAGGATTTAGAAAATATGGCCGGAGATATGGCTCAAAACTATAGAACCATACCAATAATTTACGGGGCCAAGGTTTCAAAAGTGCTCATTGGCCTATTAATAGTTTTAACCCTGGTTCCTTCACTTTTATTGATCAATACCTTTGATGTTGGTTATATGTATGTGTATTTCTTGGCCTGTATTGGACTGTTGGGACTTTTTATCATTTTGTTATGGAGAGCCACGGGCAAAAAGCACTATGTTTGGTTACATAATATTCTAAAATTCATCATTGTTGCTGGTGTGTTTAGTATTTTATTGATTGATGTTGATTTGGTTCTAAATCGGATTTTATAATGGAAAATTTATTGAAAGTGGCAATGGCTCAAATTGCCCCTGTTTGGTTGAATAAACAAGCAACCTTGGAAAAGATTGAAAATACCATACAAGAGGCAGCCAAGGAGAAAGCTGAACTGATTGTTTTTGGCGAAGCCTTCTTACCGGGATATCCTTTTTGGTTAGCGCATACTGAGGGAGCAGCATGGGATTTAAAGGTTAACAAAGAACTACATGCCCATTACACCAGAAATTCCATTCAAATTGAGGCAGGTGAATTGGATGCAATTTGCAAATTGGCTCAGGAAAATAAGATGGCAATATATTTAGGGATGATGGAACGTGCCAAAGATCGCGGCGGTCATAGTTTATATTGTTCTTTGGTGTATATCAATCAAAATGGAGAGATAAAATCAGTGCATAGAAAGTTACAGCCTACCTATGATGAGCGTCTTACATGGGCTCCTGGAGATGGCAATGGACTGCAAGTACACCCATTAAAACAGTTCACGGTTGGTGGCCTCAATTGTTGGGAGAATTGGATGCCTTTACCACGTGCAGCCTTATATGGGCAAGGAGAAAATTTACATGTGGCTGTTTGGCCGGGAGGATTACATAATACCAAAGACATCACTAGGTTTGTGGCCCGTGAGTCTAGGAGTTTTGTGATTTCTGTTTCCTCATTAATGAAGACGTCAGATTTCCCAAAAGATACACCGCATTTGGACAAAATTTTGGGAAAAGCACCAAATGTGCTTGCAGATGGAGGTTCAGCTATTGCAGGGCCTGATGGGGAATGGATTGTTGAACCCATTGTAGGCTCTGAAGGATTGATCTATGAGACCCTGGATTTTAATCGAGTATACGAAGAAAGACAAAATTTTGACCCTGTTGGGCACTACTCAAGACCAGATGTGACCAAATTACATGTAAATAGGGAAAGACAATCTACGGTAGATTTTAAAGATTAGTTTTTTGTCATCACGAGCTTGTCAAAATGATTTTCTATGTGAAATTTTTTGCCATTTCACTTATCGCGCAGTATAAGAAACGTAGGGCAGTTAATAAGCGATACGTTTCGGATTGGCGACTTTGCAAATAAACGCGAACCTTTAAATTAAGCAGAAGAGCCCTATGTTTTCTTACACATTGTTAGACACAGGCTTTCCCGTTCTGTTGTTCAGGAATGCTTTTATATATCCAATATTTTTTTTCGACTCCGCTCCGACCCAAATTAAATGCCCCCATTTGTTGTCCAGCCAAACAATTTGAGAATTTTCTATTTTCTGTTTAGCGTATTTCGGATGTTCGATAGAAACCGATTTGTCATTTTTACTATGAATAATTAAAGTAGGGGTTTTTATTTTGGCTATAATTTCATTGTTCAATTCTTGGTCTAAATCCGTTACAAATCCTTTTTTAGACCGCTGATTCAAAAGCATCATTTTCATATCCGAAATTTCTGCTTCGTCCAATTTCTTAATTCTTTTATTCGTCAATTCGGTTGCCATTGTTTTGATTATGGTTTTGGGAAAAAAAATTATTCCCAAACGTAATACCCGCCAAGTGAATCCCTCTATTTTTGGATTGAACATTATTTTTGCCTTTTTATAAAGCCCATCGGTATGCTTCAACCATTTTTTGCTAATGGAAGACGCTAAAACAAATTTTAAAATTCTATGTTGATTTAGGCTTACCAATGCAATTGCTGTCAATCCACCTGCTGAAATTCCAATAACATTAAATTGGTCAAATCCTAATTTGTCCATTAATTCGATTATTTGCTTAGAAGCATTAATAGGCGATTCGTTGTTTCCCAAAGTTGTCCGTCCGTAACCCGCTCTGGATGGCGTTATTAAAATGAATTTTTTAGTGTCAATATGTTTGTGTGTCAATATTTCCTTTGCGTTGGAATGTCCTCCGTGCAGAAACAAAATTGGTTCTCCAGTTCCATACATACTGTATTCCATAACTCCGTATGTTGTATTCTCAATTCTGGTTTGCATTTTTATTAGTTTGCACAGAGTGTTCTGTGTATGGTGCGTATCCCTCAGGGAATGCACTATACACCTTGTTAGGGACAGGTTTTATTTCTTTTCTTCTCGCAAAATTTTCTCCATTTTACGACCTTTTGCCAATTCATCAATCAGCTTTTCCATACGCCTACATTGTTTGTACACTTCAAATTCATCTTCTATTTCTTCAATGCGATAACCACAAACAACTCCTTTGATGATGTGCGCATTGGGATGGATTTTTGCTTTTTCAAAAAACGTTCTAAATGTTACTTTCTCTGCAATAAGGGATTGTAATTTATCTTCATCAAAACCAGTAAACCATTCTATTACTTGATGGAACTCTTCTTTTGTTCTACCATTTTTTTCCAATCTATTCCAGTAAAGGGGATAAATAGATGCAAAAATCATATTAGCAACTTTCTCATTTTTTTCAGCTGTAACCTTCATTTTTTGCGATTTTAAATTGGAGCTAACGATTGATAAGTGAAGTTCGGGAATTTTGTTGTAAAAATCCAGTTCCAATTAATACCTCCAAGCTACAGAATAATAAGGATAGATATTTTTCGATAGAATTAAAATTATGGATTCTAACACCAAACATTATGTTTACACTCTTATATCCTTTTCCCTGTCATTCTGAGCTTGTAGAAGGATTTTTCATTGTGAAACTTTTTACCATTTCACTTATAGTCATTGTTGTGCAACGTTTTATTCACTTTTCCAATTATGATTTGCTAGTACAATAGATGTCTCTACTTGTCTTTCAGGTATTGACCAATATTTTTTTAATAAACTATTCTTTTCCTTTTCCGATAATAATGTAAATCCGTTTTTTTTATAAAAAGATATTGCCCATGATGCGTCTGCCCAAGTACCTATCAAAACAGGATTGTTAGTCAATGTTGTCAAGTGATTTAGGAGTTTTCCCCCAATACCTTTTTGTCTGGCAATGGTTCTCACATAGGCATGTCTAATCAGGGTAACATCTTGCTTGTGCTGAATTCCCATAACTCCAAGAATTTTATTGTTTTCCTGAAAGTTCCAAAATTCTACTCCCTCTGAAATTTGGGTCTCCAATTCAGCTTTTGACATATAAGGCTTTTTCCATCTGTCTTTAGGTATTATTCCCTTATAAGCAATAGAAGCATCATTGATTATTTCATAAATCGTATCAAAATCTTTGGAAATATTACTTTTAGTTATCATTTATCATAATGTTGCATAACGGTTAAGATATGGAAAGTTTCAATTGACTATATCGAACGATAAGTGAAGTTCGGGAATTTTGTTGTAAAAATCCAGTTCCAATTAATACCTCCAAGCTACAGAATATTACGTTTACACTTTCATATCCTTTTCCCTGTCATCCTAAGCTTATCGAAGGATAAGACATTAGTGTTTTTAGGCAACAGAAAACACTACCTTTGCAAAAAATTAATGACTGATGGCGAAATCAGACTACAACCGCGAGCGGAAACCTTCCAACAGAGCGGCAGGAAGTGATAAAAGAAAACAATTTTCCAAAGGAAAACCACCCAGAAAAAAAGTGGCACCACAAAAACCATCCAATCCAGATGAAATTCGGTTGAACAAGTATGTGGCAAATGCAGGCGTATGTTCCAGACGAGAAGCAGATACTTACATCGCTGCCGGAAGTGTTTCGGTAAACGGAAAGGTGATTTCTGAAATGGGCTATAAAGTAAAGCGAACAGATGATGTTCGTTTTGATGGCCGAAAGCTAAACCCAGAAAAGAAGGAATATATACTGCTTAACAAGCCCAAAAATTTTATCACCACTACCAATGATGAAAAGGGCAGGCGCACAGTAATGGAACTCATTTCCAGTGCTACTAATTCACGTTTGTTGCCAGTGGGCCGTTTGGATAGAAATACTACCGGCCTTTTGCTCTTTACAAACGATGGCGATATGACCAAAAAATTGACGCACCCAACACATGGGGTTCGCAAGATTTACCATGCGTATCTAGATAAAAACTTAGCGCTATCAGATTTACGTAAAATAGAGGAAGGTTTGGAGTTGGAAGACGGTTTGGTGAAAGTAGACGATATCAGTTATATTCAAGGATCTCCCAAAAAAGAAATAGGCATCGAAATCCATAGTGGACGCAATCGTATTGTCCGCCGTATTTTTGAGCATTTAGGCTATACAGTAACCAAATTGGATCGGGTCATTTTTGCGGGATTAACAAAAAAAGATTTACCACGAGGTCATTGGCGCCCTTTAACAGAACAAGAGGTTATTAATTTAGGCATGATTAAGTAACTTAGAGGCACCAAGTATTCACCTCTAAATACACAAAATGCAAAAAGTTGCTGTAGGGCTGCAAATCTTTGCCAAAGACACATTGCTGCAACAACAGTTTAAAGGTAATGTAGCCTTATTGTGCCACAATGCCTCAATAGATGGTTCATGTAACCACGCTACCTTTATCTTTAAATCCATCTTTGGAAATCGTTTTAAAAAGATTTTTGGGCCTCAACATGGTTTCTCTACCGATGCCCAGGATAACATGATTGAGACGGATCATACCGTGCACCCCTATTTCAATATACCTGTATATTCTTTGTATTCTGAAACTCGTGTGCCAACAGATGCAATGCTGGAAGGAATAGATCATTTTTTTGTGGATCTTCAAGATGTGGGCTGCCGCATGTATACGTATATCTATACATTGACACTTTTATTGGAAAAATGTGCAAACAAGGACATTGAAGTGATCATTTTAGATCGTCCCAATCCGATCAATGGTGAAACACTTGAAGGGAATGTATTGGATACGGCATTTGCTTCTTTTATAGGAAGACATCCCATACCTGTAAGGCATGGACTTACCATAGGAGAATTGGGATTAATGCACCAAAAATTATGGACCAAGGAGAAAGCGAACGTAAAGGTAATACAAATGCAAGGATGGGAAAGGCAGATGTACTTCTTAGATACGGGGCTTTCATGGGCATTGCCCTCTCCAAATATAGCTAGAGCAGAGAGTTGCCTTGTTTTTCCTGCAACGGTGATGTTTGAGGGAACTTGTTTAAGTGAAGGCCGGGGCACCACCCAACCCTTGGAAATTATGGGGCATCCGAAAATTGAACCCTTTTCACTTTTTGCAGACCATTTAGAAAAAACAATGATGCGTTCGGGATTAAAAGGTTTTGCTATAAGACCCATACTATTTCTTCCCACGTTCCATAAATATGTTGATGTAGTTTGTGGTGGGTTTCAAATCCATGCTACGAACAAGACAACTTTTCAACCCTGGCGGGTAGGGCAGTTGATGTTAAGGGAACTTTTTCATCACTTGGGCACTGAATTTAAATGGTTGGAACCGCCATATGAATATATTCATCATCTAGAGCCTATTGACATTCTCAACGGAACCGATAAACTAAGACATTGGGTAGAAAAGAAGGGTTCCTTAGAGGATTTGGATGACTTGGAACAGCTGGATCTATATAAGGAACAACACCAATTAATCAGTCTTTATTAAAAGAGACTAGATTTTAGAATAATAGGGGATTGATAAAATAAGCTTCTTTAAAAGAATTATAAGGAGAGTTATTTTGTAGTTACACTTATCGTTTGAGCTATGAACAGTACGGGAGTAAGCTAGCGTTTGCTTTCCTCCACGTACATAGCAAAATCTTTTTGTTTTTCCCTTTCCTTGTTTAAAGCAAAATCCAAAAGATTTTGCGGACTTCATAAAAATACACAAACCCTGCGATTAAGCCCGAAGCCCGTATTGTTTATAGGTTGTGTTGTGCGCTGGCTTTTTTTCTGTCGTCCCAAATTAAAGCGGAACAGAATACTTTACTTTCATCTTTTAAATCAAGAAAAGGTTCCATAGTCGTAATTTCCATATCCAATTCTCCACCTTCATTAGAACATAATGTTTTGTTTATATTTTCATAAATAACGGCGTCTTCTTTATTATAGCCGGGGAATGCAATACTAATTTGAGCATTTCGTGATTTAGTTTTGAGAACGAAGGTGTTTAAAAAGCAAAGTAACTCACTTGGTTTATTAATAATGTTTACTCCTAAATACATTTCTGGAAACTCAAAATTTATCCAGAAAGGGTCAGTAATCAGGTTCTTTTCTGGATTTAATATTTGCTCTCGTATTTTATCGAGATTCTGATTGAAAAGGAAAATGTGGCCGTACTTTTCAAAACCTAATAAATAACCAATTTTCAATAAAGCTATTGAAGCTAACCTCATATTTCCATTATCAGGAATTTTCAAGTTGAATTGTAATTTTTTTGTAGCGAATTTTCCCAACTCCCCCTCAATTGGGAATAAACCTCTTTCTTCACTTTCTAAAAAATCATTATAGTCTTTTGGATTAGAATATTTACTTTGAAGATTTAAAGTCATTTTTCCATCTCCATCAAAACTTAAATCTGCTGTTACTTTTGAACCTTTATTATTTTCTAACTTAGTTCTATGCTTAGAATTAGGGCTAAAACTTTTAAAATCCTGTTCTAAAAGAAAGGTTAGTAATTCAACATCAGTTTTATGCCCACTTTGGTTATTACATTTTTTGCATGTCAAAATATTGTCTTTACCTCCTAAAGATTTTGGCGGATTATGTTCCAAGGTCAAGTAATTTTTTTCACTTGGATTTAAGTCGCTTTCAAGAAAAACCTTCAAACATAAAGGACATAAAACACCTTTGTCAAATTCAATATCAAACTTGGCATTCGTCTTTTCCTTTATCCATTTCAGGTTTTGAGAATAGGCTTCAAATATTTTCTTTTTCTTCTTTAATTTGCTCATTTTTCAGCTTGCGCACAACTAATAAGGATATGAATTCGTTTTAATGATTTATATCCAACGATAAGTGAAGTTCGGGAATTTTAGCTTAAAAAGCTATGTATAATTCATGGAGCTACATTATAGCTTGGCGAAAAGAGCGGATGAATTTTTTTAGGCCAGGACCTTTTCCATTTTCTTTTTGATTTCATCCAAACATAAATTCCCCAAGCTGCCTTCGTGGACATGTTTGATATCTTTTTTGGGTTTAAAAGTACCTGCCTCAATTTCTGCTCCCATTTTTTTATAAGCGTCTCGGAAAGGCATGCCACTATTAACCAATTCATTTAGCGTATCTACGCTAAAAAGATAATCGTATTTAGGATCATCTAGGATAGTGTTATTCACTTTGATCTCCTTTAAACTGAAATGGATCAACTCTAAACACGCTTTAATGTCTTGAATGGAAGGAACAATAATTTCTTTGACCAATTGTAAATCTCGGTGATACCCACTAGGAAGATTATTGGTGATCAACGTTAACTGATTGGGTATTGCCTGAATCTTATTGCATTTGGCCCTGATCAATTCAAACACATCTGGATTTTTTTTATGCGGCATTATGCTACTTCCGGTGGTCAACTCATCTGGAAAAGAGATGAAATCAAAATTTTGACTCATGTACAAACAAATATCCATAGCCAATTTAGATAGTGTTGCCGCTATGCTAGAAATTCCAA
Source organism: Flagellimonas sp. CMM7 (assembly GCF_021390195.1). Classification (NCBI taxonomy): domain Bacteria; kingdom Pseudomonadati; phylum Bacteroidota; class Flavobacteriia; order Flavobacteriales; family Flavobacteriaceae; genus Flagellimonas; species Flagellimonas sp. CMM7. The sequence continues at coordinate 2,437,832 of NZ_CP090003.1, forward strand.
ACGCTGTGGCTTTTTCTACTTTTCCACGTCCCATTTGGGCAGCGACTACGTTATATTTCACTGTTTCAAAACCCATTGCAGAAGTGGTAAAAGTTCGATCTATAGGAAAAGAACTTCCATACCCCGCGGCACTGCCCAAAGGATTTTGGTCTGCTATCTTGTGTGCGGCATTAATAAAATATAGATCATCAATTAAGCTTTCTGCATAGGCAGAAAACCAAAGCCCAAAAGATGAAGGCATGGCAATCTGTAAATGTGTATAGCCTGGGAGTAAGACAGATTGGTGCTTTTCTGCCAACTCCAATAGCAAATCAAAGAAGGTCTTGACTTCATTTTTGATTTCGGTCAACTCGTTTTTAAGATATAGTTGCATTGCCACCAAGACTTGGTCGTTTCGGGATCTGGCAGTATGGATTTTCTTTCCTGTATCACCTAATTTTTGGGTGAGCAAAAATTCGATTTTGGAATGCATGTCCTCAAAATCATCCTCTATGGTAAACAGCCCATCTTCAATACAGTTTGTAATTTTATCCAATTCCCTTACCAAGGCATTGGCCTCTTCATTGGTAATCAATCCTACTTTACCCAACATTTTGGCATGCGCCTGCGAAGCAATCACATCATATTTTGCCAAGAGCAAATCCAAGTCTCGATCATTGCCTACTGTAAAATGGTCTATTTTTTTATCGGTGCTAAAGCCTTTGTCCCAGAGTTTCATTTTTTCAATTTAGTGGTGTGTGTCATTTTTAGTAAAACGTTCATAGCTTTCTTTGCATCTAATTTGTCTACAAAGATGTGGTCATGATAATAAGCGGCAACTACATTACAACTGATTTGCTCTTCTGCCATGGCATTTGAAATTGCAGCTGTAAGTCCAACGGATTGTAAGGAGGAATGGACCATTAGTGTAATACAAGAGGCAACATAGTCGTAATTAAGATTTAGATTGTCTGCATTCTCTTTTTTTAAAATAAGGGTTGTTCCTTCTTTTTCTTTAAAAGTGCCATGAACTATGGCTAAGTCTATTTGAAAAGACTCTGGGACACTAACAAAAACGTAACTTTCTTCATGGAGAAAGGGTTTCATTTTGGATAAAAGTGCGACTAGATTTGTTTCTCCTGACATAGAATTATGAATTAACTAGAAATCCTTTTAAAATTTTGATATATAAATCTATTCCTTCCCCAATCTCGTTGACATAAATAAATTCATTGGCGGAGTGTGATCTAGTGCTATCCCCTGGCCCCAATTTTACAGATTGACAGCTTAAAGCGGCCTGATCTGAAAGTGTTGGGGAACCATAGGTCTTTCTTCCCAATGCAATACCGCTTTTCACCAAATCATGTTCAGGGTTTATAGCGGAAGAGTTTAATCGTAACGAACGCGGTGTCATTTTGCAAGGAGCTTCATTTTGCAAGATTCCGGCAATTTCCTCATTGGAATAACAATCGTTCACACGAACATCCACTACCAAATCTACTTGAGCGGGTACGACATTGTGTTGACTTCCTGCTTTTATTTGGGTCACTGTTAACTTTACCTCACCAAGAGCATCGGAAACCTTTTCAAAAGAATAGTCTTTAAACCAGTCCAATACTTTAATGGTATTGTAAATGGAATTGTCATCATTTGGGTGTGCAGCATGCGATGGTGTGCCTTCTACCACAGCATCAAAAACCACCAAACCTTTTTCAGCAATGGCCAAATCCATTAAAGTGGGTTCGCCAACCACCGCAACATCTATTTTGGGAAGAATAGGCAATAATGCCGTTAAGCTCTTTTTGCCAGCATCTTCTTCTTCGGCAGTTGCCGCCATGATAATGTTATGGGTCAAATGTTCATGCTCATAAAATTGTACAAAAGTGGCCAAAAGGGAAACCAAGCAGCCACCTGCATCATTACTGCCCAAACCAAATAGTTTTCCATCTTCAATATGCGGATTAAAAGGGTCTTTTGTATAAGCGCTATTGGGTTTTACGGTATCGTGATGAGAGTTTAAGAGCAATGTAGGTTTACTATCATCAAAGTGCTTGTTAAAGGCATATACATTATTGAATTGCCTTTGGGTTTTAACGTCAAAGCTCGCCAACCATTCCTCAATGGCATCTGCGGTTTTGTCTTCTTCTCCAGAAAAAGAAGGGGTAGCGATTAATTGCTGGAGCAATTCAATAGCTCTCGTGGTCAATATTTCTTGATTGATGTTCATAGGGTCAAAGTGGTGAAATTTGTGTTTGTTCCTTGAAGCATGGTATTATCTCCGATGCAGACTTGCTTTACATTCTTTTGAAGTGCTTGGAAGCAATTGTGCATTTTTGGAAGCATTCCGTCCGCTATAATGCCGTCCGCCAACAGTTCTTTGTATTTTTTAGAGTCTATGTGTTGAATTACTGAATTTTCATCATCAATGCTTTGTAGTACACCTTTCTTTTCAAAACAATAATATAAGGTGGTTTCAAATTCGGTTGACATGCCAGAGGCCAATTCAGCAGCTATGGTATCTGCATTGGTGTTGAACAATTGCCCTTTGTTATCATGGGTCAAAGCGCAAAAAACAGGTGTAAATTCTGCTTTCAACAAACTAGTAATATTGTTTGAGTTTATGGAATCTACGTCTCCTACCAAACCAAAATCAATTTCTTTTACTGGTCTTTTGTGTGCTACAATGGAATTTCCATCCGCACCGCTCATGCCAATCGCGTTACAATCAAAAGCTTGAAGTTGGGCAACAATTTTTTTGTTTACCAATCCGCCATAGACCATAATTGCCACATCTAAACTTTGAGCATCGGTTATTCTACGGCCGTTTGTCATTTTGGCTTCAATACCAAGCTTGTTGGCAATTTCAGTTGCTTTTTTACCACCGCCATGAACCAATATTTTATGTCCATCCATTTGGGAAAACAATTCCAACAAATGTGAAAGCTCTTTTTCATCCTCAATGATGTTACCTCCTATTTTTATAATGGATAGTTTTTGTTTCATTTTATGTATTTAGAATTCCGCCGTCTATGGTCATTGCTGTTCCGGTAATCCAAGAAGAATCATCCGAAAGCATAAAAAGAGCCAGTTTGGCAATGTCTTCTGGAGTACCTAACCTTTTTAATAAAGTTGCATTTTTAGCATTTTCAACAGCTTCCTTGGGTTTGTCAAAAGCCTTTGCAGAATCCCATATTAGTGGGGTGTCTACAGGGCCGGGACATATTGCGTTCACTCTTATTTTTGGGGCATATTCAACGGCCATCTGCTTCATTAAGGCGAGCGTTGCACCTTTTGATGCACAATAGGCTGGATGATTGGGAAAACTCTTAAAAGCTGCTATGGAAGAATTAATCAAAATAGTGCCTCCATCATCTTCCAGTAGATGCGGAATAGCATATTTTGAAAGGTAAAAAACAGAACTTAAATTGGTTTCCAATGTATTTAGCCAAGAAGAAATGGTAAGGTCAACAACATTACCCAATCCTAAGACTCCTGCATTCAATGACAGCACATCCAGTTTTCCAAACGTATCAAGTGCCACATTTACAAGTTCTTCATTGTAAGCGGCATTGCCAACATCACCAGGAACAAACACGGATTTTTCAAGGTTTTTGGCCAGGGCTTCCCCTCTTTTTAAATTTCGGCCGGAGAGTACAAGTTTTGCACCCTCACTAGATAGGGTTTCTGTTATGGCCTTTCCCATGCCACTTGTTGCTCCGGTTATGATACAAACTTTATCTTTTAGTTTCATATGTTTAAAGGGCTTCTAAAATTTTCTTAAGTACAACTTGCACTGAGAATATTCTATTATTAGCTTGTTCGATTACCAAGCTTTGGTTACCGTCCAGAACAGCATCCTCAACCACTACATTTCTTCTTACTGGTAGGCAGTGCATGAATTTGGCATTACCTAGTTTTTTTTGAGTCATCATCCAATCAGTATCTTGGCGAAGTACTTGTCCATACTTAGAATAACTGCTCCAGTTTTTTACATAGACAAAATCAGCATTTTCCAATGCTTTCTCTTGATCATATTCAATTTGGCAACCTTTGGTGATTTCCGGATTAAGTTCATACCCTTCGGGGTGGGTAATTACAAATTCGGCGTCTTGTTTTTGCATCATTTCCACAAACGAATTGGCCACTGCATGGGGCAGAGCCTTTGGGTGAGGTGCCCATGATAAAACCACCTTAGGTTTTAGTTTGGTGTTGTGTTTGTTAAGGGTAATCGCATCTGCTAGGGCCTGTAGGGGATGAGCAACAGAACTTTCCATATTTACTATTGGAATGGATGCATGTTTTGCAAAACCCGTTAGCACCTCTTCAGCCTCATCTTTTATTTTATCTTCTAATTTGGCAAACGCCCTGATAGCAATAATATCGCAAAATTGTGAAACCACTTGGGCAGCTTCCCTAATATGTTCAGAGGTTCCTTGATCCATTATAGTACCATCTTCATACTCCAATGCCCAACCTTCGGCGCCAAAATTCATGACCATGACTTCCATGCCCAAATACATTGCCGCCTTTTGGGTGCTTAACCGAGTTCTTAGACTATTGTTGAAAAATAACAGACAGATTGTTTTTTGCCTGCCCAAATGTTGAAATTGATAGGGATTTTTTTTAAGTGTTATTGCTTCATCAACCCAATCGGGAAGGGAATCAATATCATTTATGGATAGGTAATGTTTCATTTTTTACTTTTTTGTCACCTCGAGCGGGGTCGAGAGGTCTGTACTATTTTTTAAAAGGTCTCACATCTCGACTCCGCTCGATATGACAGCTCGACCAGATATTATAATTCTTTTTTTAGGGCTTCAAAAAACAAATCAATATGTGTTTTTGTAATGTTTAAAGCGGGCAAGAATCGGAGTAGTTGCTTATTCTTTGCGCCACCGGTAAAAACATGTTGATTGTAAATCAACCTTTTTCGTAAATAAGCAACTTCAAAATCAAATTCAAGCCCCAACATTAACCCTCTCCCCTTTATTTTTTTTATCTGTGGAATTTCCATTGCCTTTTCCTTGAAATAGATTCCTAAAGCGTCTGTGTTTTCAATCAAAGCTTCTTTTTCCAATACTTCCAAAACCGCCAAAGTAGCTGCACAGGCCAAATGGTTTCCGCCAAAAGTGGTTCCTAAAAGGCCATAGCTTGCTTTGATGTTTTCATGAATTAAAACACCGCCAACAGGAAAACCATTCCCCATTCCCTTTGCTATGGTAATAATATCTGGTTGAATGCCATGATGCTGAAAAGCAAAAAACTTACCGCTTCTTCCAAAGCCCGACTGCACTTCATCAGCAATTAAAACAACATTATTTTCCTTGCATTTTTCTGCAATAAATTGATAAAACTCTGTTGTTGGTTCGTCCAATCCGCCAACGCCCTGAATCGCCTCCAAAATCACTGCACAATATTCATTTGAGCTAATTGCGTTTTCGAACCCTTCAAAATCATTGAATGAAAGAAAGGTTACCTGTTGCTGTTTGTTTATTGGTGCATTTATATGGGGATTATCTGTCGTGGCGACGGCTGCAGAAGTTCTTCCGTGAAAGCTATTGTTGAATGCAATGACTTTGGATTTTCCAGTTTGAAAGGAAGCCATTTTTAATGCATTTTCATTAGCCTCGGCTCCAGAATTACACATGAATAAATTATAGTCTTCGCATTTAGAAGCACCCCCTAATTTAGTAGCAAGTTCTTTTTGCAAGGGGTTTTGAACAGAATTACTGTAGAACCCAATAGTATCCAACTGCTCCTTAAGTCGGTTTACGTAATGCGGATGCGAATGCCCTATGGAAATCACCGCATGCCCGCCATAAAAATCAAGGTATTTCTGGCCTTTATTATCGGTTACCTCAATACCTTTTGCAGATACTGGAGTAACGTCATAAAGCGGATATACATAAAATAGTTTCATAGTTGTTTTTTTTGTCACCTCGAGCGCAGTCGAGAGGTTTTGTAATGTATTTTTTATGGGGCTCGCATCTCGACTCCGCTCGACATGACAGCTCGACCTAAAATTTTTATCCTTTTTTGATGTGGCTTATTTTTTCAAATGAGGCTACAATTCCTCTAATCAATGAGGAACTTAACCCTTGATGCTCCATTTCATTTAACCCTTCAATGGTGCAACCTTTAGGTGTTGTTACCCTATCTATCTCTTCTTCTGGGTGACTACCAGAGTCTATTAAAAGGCTAGCAGCACCGTTACATGTATGCATGGCCAATTCTTGAGCCTCCTTGGCATCAAAACCAAGCTGAATTGCTCCTTGTGTAGTTGCACGTATCAAACGCATCCAAAATGCAATTCCGCTTGCACATATTACGGTGGCTGCTTGCATCTGATCTTCTGGAATTTCTAAAGTATGTCCCATTCTGTTGAAGATGGCCTTGGCCAAGTCGATTCGTTTTTTTCCAAGTTCATTTGTACAAAGACAAGTCATGGAATTGCCAACAGAAATTGCCGTATTGGGCATACTGCGAATAATGTATCTGTCCGAACCTATAATCTCTTCAATTTTGGAAATACTAAACCCGGTTATGGTGCTTATAATGACATGCTTTTCGGTCAATAAATCTTTGGCCTGTTCTAAAATGGACGCAAAATGACCTGGTTGAACTGCAAAAATTAGAACATCCGAATTTTTCACGGCTTCTTCATTGTCAGAAGTGACGGTGACATTCCCGTACTTTTCAAAATCTTTTATTTCTGAAGTATTTCTTTTGGTAAGATACATAGTGGTTGCCCCATTGCTATGCAAAATTCCTTTTGCGATTGCCAGTCCTAAATTTCCTGCACCTATTATTGCTATTTTCATTTTGTTTTTCTTTTTAAAATACCCCTGCTTTTAATTGTAATCCTAGACTCTCATTAAAACCGAATATTAAATTCATGTTCTGAACAGCTTGCCCGGAAGCCCCTTTTATCAAATTGTCTATCGCAGAAGTCACTAACAAAGTGTCTTCATGTTTATGTAAATGGATATGGCAGTGATTGGTGTTCACCACTTGTTTTAGATGAATGGGTTCTTCAGAAATATGGGTAAAAACAGCGTCGGAATAAAAACCTTTAAACAGTTTTTTCGCCTCATCCAATGAACCTTCAAACTTGGTATAGGCCGTGGCCAAAATACCTCTGGTAAAATTTCCTCTATTGGGCAAAAAGAACAGTTTGCCAGTTGGGTTTCCAAAGGAATCCAAACTCTCTCCTATTTCCCCTAAGTGTTGATGGGTAAAGGGTTTGTACCATGAAACATTATTATTTCTCCAACTAAAATGTGAGGTAGATGATAAACTTACCCCAGCACCCGTACTGCCAGTCACGGCATTTACATGAACCTCATTGTTTAATAGACCTGCTTTGGCCAAGGGCAATAACCCCAATTGAATCGCTGTTGCAAAACACCCGGGATTGGCTATGTTTTCAGATTTTTTAATTTCTTCCTTTTTCAACTCAGGAAGTCCGTAGGTAAATACTTTTTTGCTTAAGGTATGGTCTTTTTGTAATCTAAAATCATTGCTCAAATCAATGATTTTAGTGTTGACCGCAAAGCTGTTTTCTTCCAAAAACTTTGTTGAATTGCCATGCCCCAGACATAGAAAAACGACATCCACCTTGAGGTTTACTTCTCCGGTAAACGTTAAGTCTGTCAATCCCAATAGGTCCTGGTGGGCAGAACTAACCAATTTTCCTGAGCGCGTGGTGCTGTAGACAAAGTCAATATCGGTTTCTGAATGATTCAATAAGAGCCTGATCAATTCTCCGCCGGTATATCCAGAACCGCCTATAATTCCTGCCTTAATCATTGTTTTGATTTACATGGTTTGCAATTTTTCCAGAATTGGAAAGTATTTTGATAAACCCTTTTGCGTCATCAGAAGTCCAACCTTTGTTCATTTCACCATAGCTTCCAAAAGATGCATTCATTAGATCATTTTTTGAAGAGATTCCATTCAATTCAAACCGGTAAGGATGCAGTGTTACAAAAACATCTCCAGTAACATTTTTTTGAGTGTCTTCTAGAAACACTTCAATATTCCTCATCACTTCATCTAGATAATTTCCTTCATGCAAAAGCATGCCATAAAAATTTCCAAGCTGCTCTTTTTGATATTGCTGCCATTTGCTCAAAGTGTGTTTTTCAAGTAAATGATGGGCCTTAATGATAATAAGGGGAGCTGCAGCTTCAAAGCCCACTCTTCCTTTAATCCCTATAATGGTATCCCCTACATGAATGTCCCTGCCTATGGCATATTTTGTTGCTATTTCTGAAAGCTTTTCTATATTCTCAACGGGAGTTCCAGTTTCACCATCGATAGCCTTTAGTTCCCCTTTCTCAAAGCTAAGTTTGAGTTCCTTGGAGAATTCTTTTTCCAATTGACTGGGGTAGGCTGTTCCGGGTAATGGTAAATGCGAGGTCAATGTTTCATCGCCTCCAACGGAAGTGCCCCATAAGCCTTTATTAATAGAGTATTTTGCTTTTTCCCATGGATAGTCCACACCATTTTTTTGTAAATAATCAATTTCAGCTTCCCTGGATAATTTATTATCCCTGATTGGAGTGATGATTTCAATTTCTGGGGCTATAATTTGAAAAATCATATCAAACCGTACTTGATCATTTCCTGCCCCAGTGCTGCCATGGGCTATATAATCTGCACCAATCTTTTTGGCATGGTTTACAATTTCAATGGCTTGGACAATACGTTCTGCGCTTACCGAAAGAGGGTAGGTGTTGTTCTTAAGCACATTTCCAAAGATGAGATACTTTACCACTTTTTCGTAAAAATTGGAAACAGCGTCTATGGAGGTGTAAGATGTGGCTCCTAAATCCAGCGCTTTTTGCTGTATGCTTGTAATTTCCGCTTTGGAAAAACCACCTGTATTTACACTTACAGCATGGACTTCAAAGTCTTTTTCTTTTGATAAATATTTTGCGCAGTAGGATGTGTCCAACCCTCCGCTATAGGCTAAAACTAATTTTTTCATTTTGCTTTCTTTTTTAGAAAGAGGTTTTCTTTAATTCGTTTCAATCTTTGAAACGCTTTGCCGTTAAGTCTTTTTGATTCCGTTTTTGAGGTATTTGGGTTGTATAGCATTCCAGTACACAGGCACATATTCCGCTCAGTTCGGGTAAGAATGTCAAAGTTCTTGCAGGTTTGGCAACCTTTCCAAAACTCTGGATCATCTGTAAGCTCTGAAAATGTAACTGGTTTATAACCTAGTTCATAGTTCATTTTCATTACGGCCAATCCAGTTGTTATTCCAAAGATTTTTGCATCTGGAAATTTTTGTTTGGAAAGCTCGAAAATGGCTTTTTTAATTTTCTTGGCCAATCCCTGTTTTCTATAATCAGGATGTACGATCAAGCCAGAATTTGCTACAAAATTTTTATTTCCCCAGACTTCAATGTAACAGAACCCAGCGAATTTTTCACCATCCAATGCAATTACTGCATTAGCGTTCTCCAGGCGTTTTATAATATATTCTGGGGTACGCTGGGCAATACCGGTACCACGGACTTTTGCCGATTCCGTAATGGTATCGCTTATGATTTGAGCGTATTTAAAATGTGATTCGTTAGCAACTATAATGTCCATTGCTACTTTGTTTTAAACTAATAAATAATTGAAAGCTGTTTGATGTATTGCGGAAATGGACTCACCTATTTCCAGGAATATAGTGCACCCTTACGGGCGACGGCGTGGAGAGAATGGACGTACTGGAGCAAAGATGCTCAATGTAGATAATATGTTCTTTTGTCCTTTCATTATGGGTTAAATGTACAAATTAATTCCAGTTGACATAGAAAAGCATTTATTTTTTAAAGAAATGTAACTTTTTTTCTCCTTTACCTATTAATTCATAAATAAGGAACCCAAAGACCAAAATATACTCAATGGCCAAAAGCCAAAGATTTTCAATGTAATCTGAATTTGAATAGGCATAATAGCTTAAAACGGCAGTAAAAGACCAAACAATGGCATATTGATATCTGGTAAACATACTTAGCACTACTAAAAAAACAATATACCAGGGGTGTACTGTGCTCGATAGAAAATAATAGCAGGAAAGTACCATCAGCATTGAGGTAATTAAAACGTTGTATTTCTGGTTTTTTCTAAAGAAGGCAATCAATAGTGTTCCAATGATTATTGAAATGGCAACAATTTTACCATAGTCTTTTATTAGTTCCCAGGGCTTGGCATCAAAATAATTGACAGCAAGCTTTTTTACTGCATTATAGATTCCGGCATTAAACTCAAAATTGGAGAACCATAGGCCTACAGTTTCTGAGTAGTTGTTTATGAATACTTGGGAGTAAAAAGGAAGTAGGAGAATAATACATGTAGCTCCCACTAAAACATAGAACAGCATACTTTTCTTAAAACCGAAGTATTTTAAAAAGAGTGGTAAAAAGAGAATGGGCACTAGTTTGACCATTATGGACAGGGCGTATAGGGGAGCACCCCAAACCCATTTGTTGACCGCAATCAGATATAACGACCATACAAAGAAAAACAACATGACTCCTTCAAAATGAAGATTCCCTGTTAACTCAATAATGACCAGTGGATTTAGAAAATACCAAAAAGCCATATGATTGGACTTATTAAGATTTTGGAGCAATTTTCTTCCAAAATAGAGAATGCCAATATCTGCGAGAATGATGGTAAACCTCATTACAATTATGGAACCAAGTATACTTCCACCGCCCAATAAAGTCGATATGGTAAAAATGAGTTGATTTACAGGAGGGTAATTGCTAAAGTGTTTTGCGCTTAGATCACCCATGCCGGCAAATAGCTCTGGGGCATTTGCGATGGGTAAACTATCTTGTAGGATGAGTTCGTTTGGTAAATGGATATATGGGTTGATTCCGTTTTTGATCAATTCTCCATCCCAAATGAATCGATAAAAATCTTGAGAGAGATTAGGCTCAACAAATAGAAAAACCAAACGAAATAGAATTCCAGTGACCAATAAGAACTTAAAGTTCCATTTTTCAAATTGGATCAATTTATAATGGAAGAAAAAAAGAGCAGCGAACAGCCCCAGCAATTTTGGGAAATCTTCTCGATCTAAATCAAAAGCAAAAACAGCATAGAACAGCGTGCAACCTAACGCTATCAGAATAGCGTAGGCATGAAGCTTCCAAAACTTTATAATTTGATGCGGCATCGTAAACGAACATCTCTTGTGCCTGCAAAGAATATAAAAATATATTTGATTCTAAAGATTTGGGAAGGATAATAACCCGTCGCGTTTGTAAAACTAAAAACACAACGGGAAGTTCTAGTTAGTCTTACTCTGTTGCAATTAGTATTTCAGCCTCACCGTTTGTTGGATTTATTGCCTTCTCGCCATAAACTTCAATATCTGTGGTATATGTTCTTTTCAAGTCTGTGTTCCAAATATCCATCCAAGTGTTGATTACCGCATCTTTGGTTAGATCTCCTTTGGCAGTAAACTGTGTATAGTTGGCCTCCGGAATCATTTTTACGGTCATATCCTCAGGAATATTGTCCAGATTGGATACACTGCAACCAATAACTATGGTATAAGGTTTTGTATGATCACCTTCGTAATCCGTATAGATAGCATAAACAGTTTCATCAGTTTTACTTGGGATTCGGTTCAATGTGTTTTCCGATATAAATCTTTTCCAAAGTTGTGGAATGTCTTTTTCAGCTTTCCCTTTGTTGTTAGATGTTCTGGCGGAAAGACCAACGATGGTCAATGCATCTCTTTTTGTGATAGTCATCATGATAAATTTAAGATTTGAACAAAAATAGTAGCAGGTTATGACAAGGGTATGTCAGGGGTATTTAAAATTGCTCAATTTATCCGTTGTATCCATTAATTTAGCTTGGATTTTTCATTAAAAATTCCCGAACTTCACTTATTCAGTTGCTAAAGAATCATTAAAAAGATTTTTGGCTTATCGTTATGCATAATTAGAGGAAGGTTTAGAGAATTAGATTAAAAATTGATGGAGCTTATAAAACTCAATAATATTACTTATGGATTTGTTAGAAATTTTAAACATGACAAAAAAATAAGAGCAAGTTTCAATAGATTAACAGAATCCGTCTTTGGCTTCAGTTTAGAAAATTGGTACCATGATGGCTTTTGGGGCGACTATTATATTCCCTATTCGCTGCTTCATAATAATAAGGTTGTATCAAATGTTTCAATTAATAAGATTGAATTTGATATTGAAGGCAAGAGAAAGGCAGGTATTCAAATCGGAACAGTAATGACGGACGAAAAATACCGGAATAGGGGACTTAACAAGTACTTGATGGAAAAGGTAATGCATGAATGGAAAGATCAGACTGATTTTGTCTATCTCTTCGCTAACGACAGTGTGCTTGATTTCTATCCGAAGTTCAATTTCAAGGTAGTAGAGGAATATCAACACTCGAAAACAATAGATACACACAGTGCTTCATCATCCTGGAATAAACTGAACATGGAAGACCCGACTGATGTCGCTTTTTTAATGGGAAGAATTAAGGATTCAGCTCCTGTAGCAAAGATATCTATGCGCTTTAATGCGTCATTGATCATGTTTTACAGCAATTCCTATAAGAAAAGCAGCATTTTTATATTAAAGAACTTGATGCAATTGTCATTGCAGATTTTGAAGGTGACACCGTGTATTTGGATGATATATTCTCAATAAGTCCAATAGAGATCAATAGCGTGATCCATAGCATATCTGATAAAAGGATTCTACGGGTAATTTTGGGATTTACGCCTTTGGATGATTCTGGATTTGAGAAACATTTATTGAAGGGCCCTGATACGCTTTTTATGCTAAAGGATAAGTTTGAATTTTTCACAAATAAACACTGGATGTTTCCAGTTTTATCTCATGCCTGAAAAAATTTATGGTATAAAATATAAGCAATAACTATACAAGACCGATAAGTGTCATCCTAAAACTTGGACCTCTACTAGTGAATGTTTTGATCTAAGGAGTACACACAATTATTTCCCGTTTAGATCAGAGGTATCTTGGTAATATTTGTCGTACGATTTATAATATTCCTCCAAGGTCATGTTATGGGATTCAAAATGCTTGTAGGTATTGGTAATCTTTTGAATGTGGTCAATTCTAAACACCCTAAAAGCTTTCCTGAGTCTGCAGTATGCAATAAGCAACCATTTTTCTTGTGAACTGTATAGGGCAAAGGGCTCTATGTTTCTATTGGTAGATTGTTGATTCAGGGACAAGTAATCAATATTCAAGACCTCAAAATTGGTCAAGGCAGATTGGATACGCATAAGATAATTACTTGTTTTTTGGTTCAAATAGTTGTCAGCAAAATAGATGCGCTCTTTGAGCAGGCTTGCCTTATCTTTTTGAGGACCTTTTAGCAGTGCCTTTATTTTTAAGATAGCTTCGGAATAATACTGTACAAAAGAGGCATCCTTGTTTTTTAATATCAATTGCTCAGCGGTTATCAATGCATTGGCCTCATCTTCCGTGAACATTACTGGAGGTAATTGATAACCCTCCATCATGGAATATCCCTTTCCCTCTTCCGTGACTATGGGAACCCCAGATTTTTCCAAGGTACGAATGTCTCTGTAAATGGTCCTTATGCTAACCTTATGCTTGTCTGCAAGCATTTTTGCCGTTACGATCCTTGAGGATTGTAATTGGGTGAGAATAGCCGTAAGTCTAGAAAGTCTTGGTTTTTCTTCCATACAGAACTATAGTGTTTATTTAGATATTTTTAAATTTGATGCTTCTGATCAGGGCCGTATAAATCTAACAATTTTGAATTGGCCCTGCTGTTGATAACGACATTTGGTGAAATGTAATCACCATTTAAAATCACTTATTTTTTTATCATTAAAAAGAACTTTAATGGTATCATTGTTTTCGTAAGTTATGTAATGAACGGTACTATTGCGTTGCGATAATTTTTTATGATCCAAAGATTTAGATGGAGAACCTTGGGGCTTAAGACTCGAAAATGTCATGCCTTCTTCTTTGGGAAATTTTATATAGCTAACCTTTTTAGTTAAAAGATTGAACACATTTATTGAATAGAAATCGGTTTTAGCTAAAGTCGTGTTATAGATGATACTGGTATTATCAGATGACCAACTGATCACTGTGGATTCGGGTTTTGAAAAAGAATCTAGCGTATCCACTTTACCATTTGTAATGTTTTCGGTAAACAAGGCATAGTTTGCCCCATCTTTTTTTATTGAAGCAATAATTTGTCCATTTGGGGATAAAATCTTTTTTGCCTCGGTGTTTTTATTGAAGATATAGATGATGGCGACTATAGACAAAACTAGTAGTGGTATGCCCCATTTTAACCAGCTTCCTTTTTTTATAACTGGAATAGCCTGGTTTTCGATTTCAACTTTTTTCAGGGGCGCGATCAATCGATATCCTTTTCTTGGAAGTGTCTCTATAAATTGGGCGTTTGCTCTTGAATCCCCAAATACTTTTCTTAGTTCTGATACGGTTTTGTCTAAAGAGTTTTCAGTGACAATAGTATTTGGCCAGGCTTTTTCAAGAAGTTCTTTTTTTGAGATTGTTTGGCCATTGGCTTTGATAAGTTCAATCAGGACTTTTGCCACTTGATTTTGCAAATGAATTTTTTCGCTCCCATTTGTCAACTCAGAAGTAATTGGATCAAATGTCCAGTCTTTTATTTTATAGTGATACTTTTTTTTAGACATTGATATAGTGAAAATGGAATACGCCTTTCTTGAATTCAGAAATAATTCAGGTTCTAGCAGATTCAAATAAATACTATTGCCATATTATTGGCAGATGTATATGCAAAAAATAAAATTTACAATGCAAAATATAAAACTAATGGCAATGATTGTTTTGTTGGGCAACATTAACGTGTTTGCCCAGTCCAAAACAGTAATGATAAATTCAGAAATTCTTGGAGAGGAAAGACAGGTTTTAGTAGGACTGCCAGATTCATATAATTATGATGCAGATACTTTCAAGTACCCTTTGTTGTTGCTTACAGATGGAGAGTGGCATTTTGATATGGTTTTAAGAGCCACAAAGCTGTTGTATCAAAATGGATTTCCAAAAATTATTGTCGCAGCCATAGTGAACACCAATAGAGGTAGGGATTTAACACCTACCAACACCGAGGAAATTCATGAAAGCGGGGGTGCGCTTAAGTTTCATAGGTTTATAAGCGAGGAATTATTGAAGAATTTGGAAGAGAATTATAGAATATCCAATCACAGAACGTTGATGGGGCATTCCCTAGGCGGGTTATTTGCAGCATATTCCTTAACTCAGGATATAAATGTTTTTGATGCAATAATTGCTGTGACACCTACCATACGATGGGATGATTTTGAGATTTTACAGGATTTTACACCGGACTTCACTGATAAACTGATTCAATCCAATAAAACGTTCTTTATGGGTATTGGAGATGAGGTGGGGCCAGAAAGAGATGGAGTATTACGATTAAAAGAGCTATTCGAAACTGCGCATGTTTCTAGGTTTACATACAAAGAATATCCAGACGAATCTCATGTTACCGTTCCTTGGAAGGCTTATTTTGATGGGATAAAAACCGTTTTCAACCCTTTTCTTTTGCCTGAGGAATATAACAAAGAAGATTTTTCAAAAACCATGGCATATTATCAAAATGTGGGAAGTTCTTTTGATTATGATCAAAGAGTGCCACAGCGTATTTTGTTCAATAGGGGATATGGTGCCTTGGAGAGTGACATCATAACTGAAGCAAAAGAAATATTTGAATATTACAAACATGCTTACCCAAATGTTCCTATTCCTTATACCGTCTTAGGAGATATTAATTTTGACCTAAAGCAATATAAAATTTCAAAGGAAAATTATGATATGGCACACCAGCTTTATCCTTCGGATTATCTAAAGGAACGAATTAAAACTCTTGAAGAAATTTTGAATTAAGCCTTAGCAGTAAGCGATTTAAAGAAGACAAAACCAAATCCTAAAAACAACATTAAATGAAAAGGAAAAAGTCCGTAATCATTTAAAGGAACCGCACTGTACATCCCAAATAGGAAATAGACCATCAAGGCAAATTCCAAGATCATATTTGGAGATAATTTTTTGGCTAAGTATTTGTTGCCTTTCCAGCTATCTGTTAAATTGTTGATGTTGAACTTTGGTGTGCGTACAAACTCACTTCGCTTGCCCATATGGCCTTCCAATACTGCAACCGTGTTGTGTAAAGAGAAACCTAATGCCACAGAGAAAAAGGTGAAGAACAGTTTTATGTAATCTATAAAATTATCAAAACCGCTACCTTGAATACTTTTATAGGTGAACCAGTAGCAGATGAACAGAATAATGGTACTTACTATAAAGAAACTGGTTACTTCAAAAATCCAGCCTAAGTGACCATAGCTGTTTTTAATGTACAGCATGGGGATGCTCAATAGTGCCACTATAAAAACACAAAGGAACATAGAGCTGTTGAGCAAATGCATAACACCATGGAACTTTGTTTTAAATGGAATATTTTTCGCCGTGATAACGCTCCAAACCGTTTTCCTAAAGTTTTCAGCTCCACCTTTGTTCCAACGGAATTGTTGTGAACGTGCAGCACTGATAACAACGGGAAGCTCTGCGGGAGTCTCTACATCTTCCAAGTATTTGAACTTCCAATTTTTTAGTTGGGCACGATAGCTTAAATCCAAGTCTTCGGTCAAAGTGTCTCCTTCCCAGTTACCTGCATCAAAAATGCACTCTTTTCTCCAAATTCCGGCTGTACCGTTAAAATTGATAAAATGCCCTTTGGAATTTCTTCCTACTTGTTCCAAGGTAAAGTGCGCATCCAAAGCAAAAGCTTGAATTCTTGTTAGTGTGGAATAATCTCTGTTGATGTGTCCCCACCTTGTTTGGACAACACCTATCTCTTCATCCTTAAAATAAGGAACAGTCTTTTTTAACCAATCACTTTCAGGAAGAAAATCAGCATCAAAAATGGCTATAAATTCTCCTTTTGCAATTTCTAAACCTTCTTTAAGTGCACCTGCCTTAAAACCTTGTCGGTTTTCTCTGCGAATGTGCGTTATGTCCAAACCGGTTTTTTGAAGGTCTTTTACTCTTTGGGCTGTTTCAATTACGGTATCGTCTGTAGAATCATCCAAAACCTGGATTTCCAGCTTACTTTTTGGGTATTCAATTTTAGATATGTTTTCCAACAAGCGCTCCATAACGTATTCCTCATTATAAATGGGGAGTTGTATGGTGACCAATGGAATTTCTTTGGGATCTAAAAGATTGAATTTTGGAGCTTCTTCGTTTCTTCTTTTGTTGCCTAAATAGTTGACCAAAAGATTTAATTGCGCCAAGCTATAACAGAAAATTAAAACTAAGGCCGTACTATAAATAGCGATGATAATAAAAGCGATCGTAAGTCCCATATATTATTTTATACTGTATTTAAAAATCCAACCTAGAATTTTTATGCCTGCAAATATAGCACCTTTTACGGTTCCTGAAACTTTTGAGACACCTATTCTCTTTTTATAACGTACTGGTACTTCGGTATATGCTAGTTTTTTGCGTAAAGCTTTCAACTGCATCTCTACAGTCCAGCCATACGTTTTGTCCTGCATTTCCAATTCTTTGAGCTTATCGTATTTAATGGCCCTAAAAGGCCCTAAATCTGTAAATTTTGCCCTAAAAAACAAACGCATTAAAAAAGTAGCTAATTCGTTACCAAAGATTTGAGGAAAAGTCATTGATCCCGCTTCGCGTAGTTCTTTTTTTCGTGCACCTATGACAAAATCCATGTTCTGGTTTAAGATTGGGGCCACTATTTTATCCAGTTCTTCTGGATAGTCTGAATAGTCTCCGTCAATAAATACGATAATATCCGGGGCTTTGGATTGTTTGTCGATGTAATCCATTCCTTTTAGACAGGCAAAACCATAGCCACGTTGGCTTTCTGTCAATACTGTAGCACCCGCTTTCTGTGCATTTTCAACAGTATCGTCCGTTGATCCATTGTTGACCACAATAACTTCTGAAACTGATTTTGGCAATTCTGAAACTACCTTGCCGATAGAATCTCCCTCGTTTACTGCGGGAATTATGACTTTAATATCTGCCATTTACTTTAAATCGGATAGGTTGTTTTCTTTCTTAAAACTTCTGAAGTCATACCATTCCTTTACTTTTTTTCCATTGTTATATTTTTGAGCAGAAGTCAGTTTTTCATTTTTATATTTAAGACAGTATCCATTTTTCACGCCTTTTTGAAGTTGGCACTTGTGATTTACTTTTCCTTTTTCATCATAAAATAACCACCATTTAACCATTTTGCCTTTGGCATAATGTCCCTCCATCTCTAAAGTGCCGTTTTTAGTATAAAAATACCAATACCCAATACGCTGATCGTTTCGGAAATGTCCTTGCTCCATAAGATTCCCATTGGGAAAGTAAAATTTCCAGAAATCCTCTCGAGAATCACCGTTTTTCCAACCTTGGGCCTTAACCTGTCCATTTGCATGAAACTCTCTGTGATACTCTTTTTTAAATATATCTGTTGAATTAATACTAAAAAGTATCAAACCGGCTATAAGAAATCTTAGCATCTTACTTTTTGTTCACCAATGTCATTAAATCCACATCATTGCCCAACAATACTTGGTTGCTGTCTATACGACCTTGCAGAGGCCCGTTCTCCAATTTTAAAACACCTCTTGGACATACAGCAGAACAAATACCGCAACCAACGCAGCTGGAACGAACAATGTTCTCTCCTTTTTGGGCATATGCACGAACATCAATACCCATTTCACAGTACGTAGAGCAGTTACCGCATGAAATGCATTGTCCACCATTGGTAGTAATTCTAAATTTTGAGAACAAACGTTGTTGAAAACCTAAAATAGCTGCCATTGGACAACCAAAACGACACCAAACACGGTTCCCGAAAATAGGATAGAAACCTGTGCCTATCACACCTGAGAAAATACTTCCTATTAAAAAGGAATATGATTTACGTAGTGTCTCTGATTTGAACAGGAAGACTTGGCCTTCACCACTAAAAAAATGAAAACCAATTAGAGCAAGAATAATGACCAAATAACCAACAGCTCCATATTTTGCATCTTTTTGAAATTGTTCTCTTTTGAAAATCATTACCAAAGCAAAAACAGAGGTCAATAGAACGCCAACGCCAATTAAGAAAGTACTCTTTGTCAACCAATATTTGCTGGTATCATTGCCCAAATAAGAATAAATGACCGCAGTGGTCATTAAGGTTACAAAAACCACTACACTATGCACTACCCATCGCTCAATTTTCCAAGCTTTTACGGTTTTATCACTTAATTGTCGGAAAGAGTCTCCGGCAGTCTCAGCTAGACCACCACAACCACAAACCCATGAACAGTACCAACGTTTTCCAAATTTGTAGGTTAAAATTGGACTGATTACAAAAATAGAAAGCACCCCAAAGATTAAAAGTCCAAATCCAATATCACCTGAGCTTAAAAAACCTTTAATGCGATATCCTTCAAAGTTGTAATAATTTAAAGGCCACATATTTTTAAGATCATAATACGGCAGACTACCACCATTAAGGACCGAACTTCCGTTCAACCTAGCCATCAATTCAGGAATAATAAAAGCAAAGGCAGTTTGAAAAAACATGACACTCATGGTGCGAATACGCTCATAACGGTTATGACGATATTTCCATATAAATTTTATCCCAAAAGCAAGTATTGCCACCGTGTAAAGTGTTCCATAGACAAACCATTGACTGGCCGGGTTACCGCTTAACGCTCTACTTAAGGGATCAAACAAGCCAATAACTCCTGTATTGTCTCCTTTTTGAACAAGGCCCAAGTACTCTGGGTAGAAATAAAGAATGATATAAAATGAGGTCAAGGAAATACCGGCAATCCATCCCCAAAAACCTTTGCTTGAAATTGATTTGAACCAAACACCATCATTCTTAATTCCAGGTTCTTTTTTGGAATACATATCCCAAGAAAACCAAATAGTTCCAGTAGTTATTGCGGCTAAAGAAATACTTAACCAAAGTGCCTTATTTGGAAAATCAACGTTAAAAGCAGCCAACAAGATAATTGCCAAACCTGATAAGCCGATAAGGGTCGCTATTTTTTGGTTTCTGCTTAGTTCTTTAGGGGGTTGACCTGTTAAGGCCATGCTTCTGTCGTAAGTGCTCATGTTTTCTTATTCAAAGTTGAATGGTAAATAGTTGTTTTAGATTTATATTGATGGTAACAACCACTATCCAATTGCAAATATTCTTTTTAAACTCTTCTTTTTTGTTTTGATGGATTTTCCAAAATCAGCATTGTATTTGGAAACGATCTCCGTTTCGTAATTTTTATAGAACTCTGGATCAAAATTGGCATCTATAAGATGTTCCATAACATAATCAACATCTTTTTCTTGGGTTAACCACCTGTCAAAAACTTCATGCCGCATGCGAATGCCAAAGGTGTTGATTCCCAAAAACTGATTGTTTTCCTTGTTGAAGGAAATGGTAATACATACTTTCTCTTCAGAATGTCTCCAATGAAAGTGCTCTTCATATTCTTTCATTCCTCTTTCGGAAAATACCCAGCCATAGGTTTGGTATTCAATATCCAAGAATTTGGCTGAGTTGAACCAATGACCCGGTTTGTATTCTATTTGGTTGCCACAAATGGTTTGCGCAACCGTTTCACCCATCATTCTTCCCGTATACCAGACAGCTTCAATGGGTCTTCTATTTCCAATGGCTTCATGCTGCTCTGCACAATCGCCAATGGCATAAATATCTTTGATGTTTGTTTCTAAAAATCGGTTTACCTTAACACCGCGCCCAACTTCAATTCCAGAATCTTTTAGAAAATCAATATTGGGAGCAACACCTGCTGTGAGCCCAACCATATTGCAAGGAAGTTCTTCTCCTGTTTCTGCTATAATTACCGATTTGACCTTTCCGTTTTCATCAGCTACAATCTCCTTCAGGTTTGTTCCAAGACGCAGGTCAATATGATGTTCTAAAATGTGCTCATTTATCAATTGCGATTCTCCACTAGGAAGAACACCGTTCCAAAAGCTATTTTCTCTAACTAAAAAGGTTACCGGTATGTCTCTGCTTCTTAGCATCTCTGCGAGCTCAATACCAATTAAACCGCCGCCTACAATTACGGCTCTTTTACATACTTCTTTGTTGGGAGCATTTACTTCTAAAAGGTCTAAATCTTGCTTAGAATAGAGTCCTTGTGCACCATGCAAATCTTGACCTGGCCATCCAAATTTATTGGGTTTGGAGCCTGTTGCGATTATTAACTTATCGTAATTGACAGCTCTAGAGCCATCAATTAACAATTGCTTTTCGTTGGGATTCACTTTGGTTACATACCCTCTTACCAATTCAATTCTATTCTTTTCCCAAAACCAATTTTCATAAGGTTGAATATGGTCAAATTTCATATGGCCCATATAAACATACATTAGGGCGGTCCTTGAAAAGAAATAATCTGTTTCCCCAGAAATAATAATGATTCTCTTATCTGAAAGCTTTCGGATATGTCTTGCTGCAGAAACTCCTGCAATACCATTTCCGATAATAACAATGTTCTCCATGAGATTGTATTGGTTGTGGATAATGTGTCGTCCCTAAATATAGGAACTTAACACGAGGTCTTAATTTAGAAAGAATTTAAATTCTAATGGTTGTCGTAAGGTTATTCCATAAATACGAACGCCTAAGTATTTGATTTATAATTTCTTAAATAAATCATAAAATGTTAAAAGTGCTGTATGTAAAAAAAAAAGGATGCGACAGAAGCTGCAGTTTAATCAACGAAAAAGATTTAAAAAATGAGATTACAGAAAATACTAACCACTTTTTTGCTGGCAATCACCTTTCAAATAGGTTTTGCGCAAAACACCTCTGAATTTTTCAGCAAGACGGATATTTTTTTTAAGACCTATGTTAAGGATGGAAAGGTTGCATATCAAAATATAAAGTCAAATCCAGAAGGTTTAAATGAGCTTTTAGATTTGGCCAAAGGAATTTCCATTTCTAAAAGCGATGCAAATACGTACCAAGCTTTTTGGATCAATGGATACAACTTGTCAGTTATAAAAGGAATTGTAGATAATTACCCTATAAAATCACCTTTGGATAAAGCGGGTTTCTTTGAT